>DATHEN010000593.1:0-3443 GCA_035318565.1 Polyangiaceae bacterium | reverse complement strand
ATAGACCGTACGGAATTTACCGATGCCGTCGAAGTGCTCGAGTCCGAGCCCGATCGGGTCGAGCACCTTGTGGCATGACGCACATTCCGGATTGGCGCGGTGCGCTTCGAGCCGCTCTCGAACGTTCTGGCTTTGCAGGGCCGCCGGATCGCTCATCGCGGAGTCCAGCACCGGCACGTTCGGTGGTGGCGGGGTTTGCTCCTGGCACAGCAGATTTTCGAGCACCCATTTGCCGCGCAAGGTAGGCGCCGTGCGATAGGAGTACGAAGTCAGAGTCAGGAAGCTCGCGAGTCCGAGAAACCCACGCCGTTCATCGCGCGCATCGGGCACGCGCACCGGCGCGGCCGAGGTCGGCGCGGCCATGCCGTACAGGCCGGCGAGCGTTGGATCCACGAAGTTGACGTCGGCCGTAAAGAACTCGGTGATGGGCCGGCCGCCCGTGAGAAATTCATCGAAGTATGCGAGCGCCTCGCGGATCATCGCCTGGCGCAGCGGCTCGTTCCAAGCCGCGAACACATCCTTGTCGACTTGGTGATTGGCCAGATCGCGCACGCCGAGCCACTGGCCCGCGAAGTTCATCGTGAAGCGGCTGGCGCGCGGGTCCGAAAGCAAACGGCCGAGCTCCGCCTCCAGCACCTCGCTCTTCAACAGGTCACCCCGCTCGGCGGACTCGAGCAACTCGGAATCCGGCATGGTGCTCCACACCAGGTACGAAAGGCGCGACGCCATTTCGTAAGAACCCACGAGGTGCGGCTCTGCCGAGTGCGGTTCTGCGTCGAGCTCGATTCTGTACAAGAAGTCGACCGACGCGAGCATCGTCTTGATCACGTGCTTGACGCCGCCGGTGAAATCCTCACCCAGCTCGAGGGCGTCGCTGAACAGCGCCGTCAAACGCTCGATTTCACTCGCCTCGAGCGGTCGCCTGAAGGCGCGCAACCCGAACTGCGCGATAATCTTCTTCGCGCACTCGAGATCGGTGCTCGATGCCGGCGCGCAGGTCAAGATGCGAGCGCGCAGGCTGGCGTTCGCGAATGTTTCCTCGACGAGCGCGTCGGCGGCGTTGAAGTACTGCTCGTATTGAGCGTCCGTCATGCCGAAGGCGCTCGCAATGTTGTCGAACCCGGCGAGCTTCTCGTCCGCGATGAAAGACGAAGCCGGCGTGGCCGAAATTCCGAGCAGGTCACGCAGGGTGTTGTCGTACTCCGCGTTGTTCAGGCGGTGGATCGCAACACGATTGACGTCCAGATTCTGCGGCACCGTGCCGTCTGGGTTCTTCGGCGGGCGTTCGGTCGTCCCCTCGCCCCCCGGGCCCTCGTTGCCTGCCGCGATCTCTCCCTGGCAGCCCGCCAGAGCAGAGGTAGCGACGAGCGCAAGCCACGACGCAAAGCGAAGCCAACGCTGGGTTTCGAGGATAAGGGCGAATTTCACGGAGCTGCTCGCGAAGCGCAAAACAGCGCCTCGCACGGATAGTGGAGGTCGCGCACGGGTTCCGTGGGCAAAAGCGCCCCTCGGCTCGAAAAAAGCCGAATCATCACAGGCAGGCTAGAGATCTGTCGTGTCAGCGGACGCGAAATCCCAGTTCGGGATCACGTGGGGCTTGCTCACACATTAGCGAGCATGGATTGCTGATCGCGCTCTCGAGGCGGTGCCGCTCGGCGGTCGTGCGAGGTAGGGCACTTGGTTTTTGCGTCTCCGCTGTTTCTTTTCGGATTCTTGCCGATATTCTTGGCCCTGTACGCGCTCGCGCCGTTACGCGCCAAGAGCGTACTGACCTTGCTCGGCAGTCTGCTGTTCTACGCCTGGGGCGAACCGAGCTTCGTAGTCGTCGTCATCGCTTCGGCCTCGTTCGACCTCGTCGTCGCTCGCGCCATCAGCCACCTGACTGGGCAGAGGCTGCGCCGCGCAGTACTCGGCGTTGGTGTGCTCGCGAATCTGGGAGTGCTCTTCTATTTCAAGTACGCGCATTTTGCCGTCGCCACGACGAGCTGGCTGAGCGCGCGCTGGTTCGGCATCGCGCTGCCGGAGGTAGGCGCAATCGCACTGCCGATCGGCGTCTCGTTCATCGTCTTCGAAAAGATCACTTACCTAGTCGATGTGTATCGCGGCGTAGGTCAGCCGACGCGCCACGTGCACGACTACCTCTTGTACGTGTTCTTGTTCCCGAAGCTCTTGGCCGGACCGATCGTCAAATACCACGACATCCAGGACCAGCTTCAGAGGCCGTCCCGAGAGCCGGGCGATTTCGCGACGGGTTTGACCCGCTTCGCCTTCGGCTTGTCCAAGAAGGTGTTGCTCGCCGATCCAATGAGCGAGATCAGCGATGCAATTTTTGCCTCGGGACATACCGTCATCGGCTTCGAGTTGGCGTGGCTGGGCGCCATCGCCTTCGCGCTCCAGATCTTCTTCGATTTCTCCGGGTACTCGGACATGGCGATAGGTCTGGCACGTTGCCTGGGCTTCCGTTTGCTCGAAAACTTCGAACAGCCGTACCTCGCAATCGGCTTTGCCGACTTCTGGCGGCGCTGGCACATCTCCCTGTCCAGCTGGATTCGCGACTATCTGTACATCCCGCTCGGCGGTGACCGCGTATCACCACTGCGCTTGTACCTGAACCTGTGGATCTGTTTTCTAGCTTCGGGACTCTGGCACGGCGCGTCTTGGACCTTCGTGATATGGGGCGCTTATCACGGTTTTTTCCTGACGCTCGATCGCCTGTTCCTGGGCCGCTGGCTCAGAAGCCGCCACCGCGCGCTCGGCATTCTGCTCACGTTCCTGACCGTGACGCTGGGCTGGGTCATCTTCCGTGCGCCCACTCAAGCCGCAGCGCTGCGGCACCTGGGTGCGATGCTGGACCCGGGCCGCATGTCCACGCGCTTCGTGCTGATCACGTACGACCACTATCTCGTGATGCTGGTCGGGCTGGCTTTCTGTTTCTTGCCGGCGTTCCGCGTTCATGAGCGCTGGCTCGCCGCGCGTGCGCAGCCTTCGAGTTACTCTGCGCGAGTCATGGCCGGTGCATGCGTGCTCCTGCTGCTCTCTGCGGCGAAGGCCACGACCGTCGCATTCCAGCCCTTTTTGTACTTCCGTTTCTGAGCATGACGAACTCGAAGGCGCAGCCGTCGCAAGCCACGCGAAGAGCCCGCTTCGCGCTCACGGCGATCTTGCTTTCGATGCTCGCCGCTCCCCTTTTGCTGACGCTCGCAACGCGACTCCTCCGGAGCGAAACGCTCGAGCGGCTGGTTTTGGCACCCCTCACCAACAACGCGCGACCGCGACCGCGGCCTGCTCCAACGCTCGCAACCTGGCGGAGCCGGGAATTCCAGCGCGAATTCGAAAGTTGGTTCGCGAGCAGCCTGGCATTGCGAGGCCCGATCGTGCGCGCCACGAACCAATTCTACTATTCGCTGTTTCGACGCTCGCACAACGTCGACTTGGTCGTGGGC
>DATHEN010000592.1:0-8771 GCA_035318565.1 Polyangiaceae bacterium | reverse complement strand
TGCGGCAGGGTAGGCACGTTTCCGCGCAACTCTCGCAGCACACACGACGTGTGATGAATGGTCAGCATTGGCTAACCGGCGCACCGTTAAACTGCAAGGTGAAAGGTGAAAGGTGAACGAGCGATCGAAACCATCCGAAGCTTCGATTTTCGATTTGTTACTCCCATTCACTTAACCTTGCGCGCTGCCGGTCCGTACGGCGCGACCATGAAACGAATCTTTGCAAGTACTCTCACGCTCTGTTCCCTCCTCCTGCCTTGTGCTCGCGCGAGCGCGTTCACCTCGGACGGGTTTCTTGCCCGTTATCTGCCCAGCGGCGCACTCGACACGAGCTTCAGCGGCGACGGCATCCTGACGACTGGCCACCCCGGCCTGGATCGGATCGACGGCGCGCACGTGCTGAGCGACGGGAAGGTCCTCGTCGGGGTGAATGTCGTCTCCGTCGACCAGCAGCAGGAGACTTTCGTCATCGCGCGCTACAACGCCAACGGGACGTCGGACACGACGTTCGGGTACGGCGGTATCACGACATACACGACGTCACCGTCCTCTGCCATCATGGAGGTGGCAACGGACTCGAGCGGGCGAATTGTCGCAACGCTGTATGATCCCAGTACTGGCAAGCTGAGACTGGTGCGCTTCAATGCAACTGGGGTGCTCGACAGTTCATGGACTATTCAAGTGATACAGTTCCCGACCCTGCCTGCACTCCATGCCCTCAGCACATACGTAAATCCTTCCGGCGGTGCCACGGTCGGAGTGCGGTTCGGTAACGACTTCAAGGTCATCCGTTACCAGAGCAATGGTCAGCTCGACTTTGGTTTTGGCATCTTCGGTATACAGACGCTCGCCGGGTCCGGAGAACTAAACGCCATCATGGTAGACGGTGCGGGAAAGACGTTCATTGCCGGCAACACTTTGCCCAACACCAGAAGCGACTTCACCCTACGCGCGCTGAACTCGAACGGAACCGTGGACAACACCTTCAGCTTCATGACGCCGTTCGTATTCCTTACGAACGGTTTCTCCTATTTGATGAGTGCCGCTCGCGACGGCAACGGCTCTTTCTTGCTGGCTGGTGCAGCGCTCAATACGGACGGCCCGGTGTCGTTCGTGCTCACGAGGAATCTGTCGAACGGCTCTGTGGACTCTGGCTTCAACGGCGGGCTTGGCTTCACCACCACATCGTTCGCTGGTTCCATTCGGTCGCACGCACTGAGCGTCGCGCCCATCCTGTCGGGCGGTCAGAGCGGTAAGACCGTGGTGGTGGGCATCGCTTACGACAATCCTGAAGACGTAACCGTGGGCGGGCCCAGTGGGCGCTTGGCCATGGCGCGCTACACCAGCGCGGGTGCGCTCGACACGAGCTTCGACGGCGACGGGAAGGTAGTCACGAATTTTGGGACGGGCCGCGTATGGCGCTCGGCAGCCCGGATCGCCGATAGCACCGGCAAGGTGCTGGCCTACGGAAGTTTGGCCTGGGAGGAGTAGGCCAAAGGCTGCGACAACCTACTAAGATCGAAGTCAAGAAGCCGGCAAGAGCGCGTCATTTCGGCTCATTGACCCGTTTGCCACGTGGGCTACCGTATAAGGTCATGTCGCGCGTGCCGGAGCCCGTGAATGAACCCGTGCTGGGTTACGCGCCGGGTTCGGCCGAGCGAGCAGCGCTCGAGCGCGAGCTCGAGCGCTGGGTAGGGCGAACCGAGGACGTGCCGCTCTACATCGGCGGAGAGGCGCTGCGCACGCGCGAGGTGCGCGAAATCCGCTGTCCACACGAGCTGGCGCGCGTGCTGGGCTGGCACGCGCTAGCCGGCGAGCTCGAAGTAGAGCGCGCGGTCATGGCCGCGTGTGAGGCGCGCCAGAGCTGGGCCCGAACCGATTTCTCGACACGGGCCGCGGTGTTCCTGCGCGCCGCGGAGCTCGTAAGCGGCCGCTACCGGCAGCGCTTGAATGCCGTCACGCTGTTGAACCAGAGCAAGACCGCGCAGCAGGCGGAAATCGACGCGGCCTGCGAGCTGAGCGACTTCTTGCGGTTCAACGTATTCTTTGCCGAGCAGCTGGCGGATTACCAGCCGAAGAGCGCGCGCGGGGAGTGGAACAGCTTCGAGCTGCGTCCGCTGGACGGTTTCGTGTACGCGGTGAGCCCATTCAACTTCACGGCCATCGCGGGCAATCTGCCGTCGGCTCCGGCGCTGATGGGCAACACCGTGGTCTGGAAACCCTCTCCGCATGCGGTGCTGTCGGCGCATGCGGTGCTCGAGGTGCTGATCGAAGCGGGCCTGCCGCCGGGTGTCATCAATCTGGTGCTGGGAGACGCAGCGACCATCACCAGGCAGGTGCTGGCGCACCCGAGCTTCGCGGGTTTGCACTACACGGGCTCGAGCGCCGTGCTGCAGCAACTCTGGCTGCAAATCGCGCAGAACCTGCCGGCGCTTGCGAGCTTTCCGCGCATCGTGGCGGAGACGGGCGGCAAGGATTTCATCGTGGCGCATGCCAGCGCCGATCTCGACGCGCTGGCGGTCGCCATCGTGCGGGGTGCTTACGAGTACCAGGGCCAGAAGTGCTCGGCTGCTTCACGCATCTACGTGGCGCGTTCGTTGTGGGGGCGGCTCGAGGAGCGCGTGCGCGGCTTCGTCGCAGAGTTGCGGGTCGGCGACCCGGCAGACTTTCGTAACTTCATGGGGGCCGTGATTGGCGCGGAGGCTTACGCGCGTATTACCGGCTATCAGAAACTGGGCGCGGAAGATCCGAGTTGCCGCGCCGTGGTGCCGGTGCGCTCGAGCGACGAGCAGGGATACTTCGTGTGGCCCACGCTCTTCGAGGTTCAGGATCCGCGCCACCGGCTGATGAGTGAGGAGATCTTCGGCCCCGTGGCAAGCCTCTGGGTCTACGACGACGACCGCTACGAGCAGGCGCTCGAGCTCTGCGATACCACGAGTCCCTATGCGCTCACCGGCGCTGTGTTCGCGCGCGATCGCAGCGCCATCGAGCAAGCTCGGCGCGAGCTAACGCATGCAGCGGGTAACTTTTACATCAACGACAAGCCCACGGGCGCCGTGGTCGGACAGCAGCCGTTCGGCGGCAGCCGCTGGTCGGGCACGAACGACAAAGCCGGAGCGCCTTACAACCTTTTGCGCTGGACCTCGCCGCGCACCATCAAAGAAAACTTCGACCCGCCGCGGGACTACCGCTACCCGTACATGTCCGGCGAGTAGAAGCGTGCGCGGGCGGCGCGCTCGAGATCAGGAGTGACTCCCCCCACCGTTGCAAGCGGTGTGCCCCGCGGGGCGCGCCGCTGCGCCTAACGCTGCGCCTAACGCTGCGGAGATGAATCGAGCACGAAATGGCTCGATTCATCTCGAATGCCCCGCTCCGCGTACTCCCGAGCATGACAAAAGTGGCACTCTCGGGGACTGTCAGAAACGGCAGTCCGAGCGCGCGATTTCACCGAACGCGCTTGTCCACATCGAAAAAACGAGTCGCGGCTAGAATGTGACGATGCCGCGGGTGGCTCTTGGACTCCTTGCAACGTTGACGTGCTCTTGCAGTTCTTTTTTGGACTCCACGGACGCCACTTACCGGAGTGAGCAGACACCCAAGTTGCCTCCGCCCGTCTACCTGAAGTCGCCCGAGCCGCAGTTCGAAGCCTTCTTCGGGGATGCCCTCGCGTTCGACGGACAGGCGGCCATCGTGGCTTCGTCTTTTGCGAACGTCGAGAGCGAGGGGGGGCTTCTGGAGCGAGCGGGAGCAGCGTACCTGTTCGAGAGCGCGAACTGGCACGCGCCGACTCATTTGCGCATCCCGGACCCGGACGCCGGAGACGGTGAGATCGAACCGGACCTATTGCCCGATGAAGCGCCGAACTTCCTGATCGAGTGGCCGGGAGCGCGGGTGGCGCTCGGTGAACGTTGGGTCGCGGTCAGCTTGGCCGGCGATGACGGCGCCAACGACACGATCTCCTCGTCGGGGGCGGTTTACGTATTCGATCGACGCAAGATCACGGAGCCGCCGCGGGTGGTGCGTGCGGCGAACGCGGATCCCAGCGATCTGTTCGGTGTGGGGCTGGCAATCTCCGGCGATACGCTCGTCGTGGGCGCACCGGGTGAGGCGAGCGCTTTGGCCGACACGAGCTCCGAAGATCTGACCGAGCGCATGGCGAACAATGGCGCCGCGAAGGCTGGCGCCGTGTACGTGTACACGCTACGCGAGGGCGGCTTCGATCCGGTGCAGTACCTGAAAGCGCCGCAGCCAACCGCCGAAAATTTCTTCGGGACGTCGCTCGCGCTCGAGGGAGACGTTCTGGCGGTGGGGGCACCGACGCAGAACTTTACGAAGGACGGCGCCAAGCTCGACGCAAACGGCGCTGTGTACGTGTTTCGCCGAGGGGCCGAGGGGTTCCGGCTCGAGCGCGAGCTGCGGCCGTCGGCGCCTGCGCGCAGGAATTTTTTCGGAGTTTCGGTTTCGCTATCGAAGTCGCTGCTGGCGATCGGTGCGCCCGGCGCAACCGGTTGCGATCCGAATCATCCAGCCGCGGCAGCCGGCGACCTGGCTGCGCGGCCAGGCGCCGTGTACGTGGTCAACGAACAGGGCGGCAGCTGGCAGATCGAAGGCAGCTGTTTGTCGCCTGCGAATCTGCAGGGCGGAAACGGCTTCGGGTACAGCGCCAGCGTCTCGGAAGCGTATCTGCTCGTGGGAGCCCCGCTCGATTCGACGGGCAGAGCCGATGTCAATGCGTTGCGCCTGAGCGGCAGCGCCCATTTGTTTGCGCGTGTTTCGGCCGGGGTCGAACGCGTGAACCAGCTGGTCAAAGCGCCCGTCATCGGGAACTCCGACGCGTTCGGATATACAGTCGTGGCGGCGGGCGCGGGCTTTGCGGTAGGCGCGCCGCGTGAATCGGGTGGTCAGACGGGCGCGGCCGCGGATCTCACGGACGATACGCAGCACTGGGCCGGCGCCGCCTATGTTTTCAAACCGGATCCCTGACAAGATGCAAAACGGACTACTTTCGAAGGTAACGGTCACCGCGAGCAATGAATTGCTCGTCGGCTTGGAGCCGCCCGAAGTCATTTCGGCACAGCGTTACGCGCTGCTCGTGTTCTGTGAGCAAGACACGCAACTCAAGCCGCTGACCGCGCACGCACCGATCGTGCTCGGCCGCGAGCCGCCCGCTGAAGTAGTGGTCGACGATCCCTCGATTTCACGACAGCACGCACGCTTCATGCTGCGAAGCGGTGAGGTGTGGGTCGAGGATCTGGACTCGCGCAACGGCACGTTCGTGGCCGAACGGCGTATCCGCGAGCAGCGCCTGGCACCGGGCGACGAAGTGAGCGTCGGCCGAGCGCGCGTGGTGCTCGCGGCCACGCGCCCGAGCGCGGATAGTGTCAGCGGTGCCGAGGCGGCCGACAAGGGACCCGTCATTCAGAACGCGGCCATGAAGCAGCTCTACGAGCAGGTGCGGCGTGCCGGGCAGGCCAACGCACCCGTGTTGATCCTGGGCGAGACCGGCTCTGGCAAAGAGCTCGTGGCCGCGGCTCTGCACCAACATGGACCGCGCCGCGAAAAGCCGTTCGTGGTGGTCAACTGCGGCGCCATTCCCGCCGGGCTCGTCGAAAGCACGTTGTTCGGCCATGAGCGGGGCGCGTTCACCGGCGCCATCAACCGCGCGCTGGGCGTGTTCGAGCGCGCGGCAGGGGGCGTGTTGTTCCTCGACGAAATTGGCGAGCTCGCGGCTCCGGCTCAGGCCGCGCTGCTGCGTGCCATCGAAACGCGGCGTATCTCTCGGGTGGGCGGCACGGCCGAGGTTGCCGTTGACGTGAACATCGTGGCGGCCACGCACTGTGATCTGGCTGCGATGGTCGAAGAAGGAGCGTTCCGCCAGGACTTGTATTTTCGCCTGAGCGGGATCGTGCTGGAGGTGCCGCCGCTGCGCGAGCGACCGGATGAAATCGAGCCGCTCGTGCGCTTTTTCCTGCAAAAGGCCCGGGCCGAGTGGGGCGTGAGCGCCCGGGACGTCGCCCCCGACGCACTGCGCGCGCTTTCGGGCTATGCGTGGCCGGGAAATGTCCGGCAGTTACAACACGCCGTCGAACGCGCCGCCTTGCTCGGTACGGGGGACACGATTGTTGCCTCTGCGCTGCCCGCGTATATTTTTCAGAATGCTGCTGCTGCCGCGCGCGCTCAGGTTTCGTTCGAGGCGCCGGGCGTGGATCTCGCGCTCCGGCAGCAGTTGCGCCGTTACGAGCGCGCGCTCATCGAGGAAGCTTTACGCCGCGCGGCGGGTAATCGTCAGGTCGCGGCGAAATTATTGCGCATCCCGGTGCGCACCGTATTCAGGAGAATGCGAGCCTGTGGCATCCTCAGTGATAAGGAGCTCTAGCCTCCAATTTTGCGTGTTTGGTACGGGCGGGTCGCGACCTGTCCGAGCTTTGTGGCAGCGCGCTGTCGCGCGGAAGGTCAGCTATGCCGATCTGGACGGCTGAGGAACGCGTTGGTCAGCGGGTGGGCGATCGCTACCGGTTGAACGGCATTTTGTCAGCCGGCGGTATGGGTGTGCTGTTCCACGGCGTGGACGAGCAAGATGGCTGCGACGTTGCCATCAAGATGCTGAAGCCCGACTACCTGCTCGAGCCCGAGCGGGTCGCGCGCTTCGTACGCGAGACGAAGATCGCCGCCAGGCTGCGGCATCCGAACGTGGCGCGGGTACTGGACGTCGTGGTCGACGACAGCGGCGTGCCGTTTTTGATCATGGAGCTTCTTCGCGGGCACTCGCTGCAGCAGGAGCTCGAGATGCGGCACATCCTGCCGCCTGCCGAAGCGCTGACGGTCGTCCTTCCGATCGCCGAAGCGCTGGCCAGCGCTCACACTGGGGGCATCGTGCATCGCGACGTGAAGCCGGCGAACATCTTCTTGAGCCAGGAGGGCACGGGTGAAGTCGTGCCGAAGCTCTTGGATTTCGGTATCGCCAAGCCGCTCGAGGACGAGTTCGAGACGCAGAGCGGTCTCGTGATGGGCACTCCGGGCTACATGGCGCCGGAGCAGGCGCAGCGTGGAGAGTGCGGGCCCTTCACCGATGTCTGGGCGACGGGCGCAGTCTTGTACCGATGTCTGACGGGCAAGACTCCGCATTCGGGCAATACCCTCGCCGAAATCGTGGTGAAGCTCGTGCAAGAGCCGGTCCCCGCGCTGTGCGCCCCGGACGTGAGCCGCTCGCTGGCAGCCACTATCGATCGCGCGCTGGCGCTCGATCCTCAGCGCCGCTATCCGAGCATGCTGGCTTTCGTGCAGGCCCTGAGATCCGCGTCCGGCCTCGATGCGGAGACATGCACGGACGTGCTGCCCGCGTACTCTGCGCCCGCACCGGCCAGCGCCGTGCGCGAGAAGAGCAGTCGTCCGAACAGCGCGGCAGAGAGGCTGGTCCCTGGCTGGCGCCGCCTGCCGCGCGCTCCGAGTTCGTCGACGCTGCGCGCGCTCGGCATGGTCGCGTTCGGCTTCGTGGCAGCGCTCCTGGTCAGCGCTTGGCTGAGCCCGGCTTCGCCGCCCGAATCCGCCGCGCACGTGGCCCCGGTGAACGTGGCGCGCCAGATCGAAACACACGAAACGAGCGTGGCTGCAGCGCCGAGTCCGGTGAATGTTGCACGGCCGAAGCCTGCAGCGCTGGCGCCCTCCGCGCCTGCTTCCACCGACTTGTCTCGTATCAAAGGCTCTGCGAGCGTTGGGGCAGTGAGTTCGCCCCGCTCGTCCCCCCGGATCCGTCCATCGGCGATGCCCGCTGCGCGCTCGGCGTCCGTCGAGCGTGAGAAGACGACGGGCCTGCCGGTTGCCACCGAATGGTAGGTCGCTCGGTTCCTGTGCTGGTCGCTGTTGCGCTGCTGCGCGCCGCAGCCGCTTCGGCCCAGGTCGACGCTGCTCTGCCGGCCCCGGCAACGGACGCGGCCGCCGAGGAAGCGCGGACTGCGTTCGCCGAAGGGCTGCGCTACCTCCGCACGGAGCAGTGGGCTCAAGCGGAAGCCGCGTTCAAGCGTTCGCTCGAGCTCGTTCCTCGTGCGAGCACGCGGTACAATTTGGCGCTCGTACTCTTCAAGCAGCGGCGCGCGCGGGAGAGCTTGTCGGGCATCGACGAGCTGCTCGCGAGCCAGCTCGGTCCGGGTGACGAGCGCTATCACGAGTATGCCCGGACTCTGCGCTCGCTCGTGATCGCGGAACTGGCCCAAGTCAGGGTGGGCCTGGAACCTTCGAATGCCGTTCTGGAGATCGATGGTGAACGGGTGCCCGCGACGGGATCCCCGCGCCAGGTGTGGCTCGAACCGGGGCCGCACCGGGTGCAAGTCGCGGCGAGCGGCTATGCACAGCAGAGCGCGTTATTGAATGCAGCGCGCGGCGAAGAGCAGCGCTGGGACTTCAAGCTGCGTTTGCAACAGAGCGCGCCCAGCGGTGCACGGAAGACGGCGCGTACGCCGGCGCCCTCCGCGAATACCCGGAACGAGCATCGCCAGACCGCTGCTCATTCTGCTGCCTCGACGTTCTCGCGCGTGGCACCGTGGGTGACCGTCGGCGCTGGCGCGCTTCTGTTGGCCGGTGGCGTCGTGGCTGGAGTGCGCGCGAAAAACGCGGATGATGACTTCGTGGAAGCTTGCCCGACACTCCGAAATTGCGATCCAGACCTTCAGGAAACCGAGCAGGACGCGCAGCGCCAGGCGCGCCTCAGCACCGTGCTGTTCGCGGCGGGCGGGGCGCTCGTCACCGGCGGAATCATCTGGCACGTATTGACCCCT
>DATHEN010000591.1:0-4336 GCA_035318565.1 Polyangiaceae bacterium | reverse complement strand
CAGCGCTTGGCCGGCTTTGACGGCATCGCCCGGGCTCGCCAGCAGCTGGACGACTCGCGCTGGGATCGGCGAGCTGACTTCGGCGTACGTGTCTTCGTTGGGGCCGAGCTCACCGAGCACCGTGACGCTTTCGCCCGCGGGGCGCGAGACGGCGGCCAGGGTCGTGATGCGCAGATCTCGCACCATCGTGGGCTCGACGGTGAGCACGTTCGCCGCCGGCGGCTGCGCTTTCGTGTCGTGTGAAGCGGCGTGTTCGTGTTCGTCGTGTTCGTGCGGCGCGGACCGGCTCTTGCAGCTGGCCAGTGCCAAGACGAGCAGGGCCGCAAAAAGTCGTGAGCTCATGGCCGTTTCTCGGTGCCGGACGTGGCCGTCAGCAGTGGCATGCCGCTCAGTGCTTCGAGCTCGGCGAGCGCGCGGTAGTAGTCGCTGCCGGCGCGGAGCGCGCGCTGCCGGCTGTCGAGCAGGCGTTCGCGCGCCGTGGTGAGCATGCTCAGCGAAATCTCACCGGCGGCGAACGCACGTCCCAGGAGCCCCAGACTGTCGCCGACCGAAGGCAGCACGCTGCCGCGGTAAAGCTCGACGCGCTGGCGTGCAGATTCGGCCGCGGCGTAGGCGCGTCGCAAGCGCAGATCGAGACCCCGCAATGATCCGCCGCGCTCGATCTCGGCGCGGCTGCGGTCGTGCTCCGCTTGCGCGCGTTGCTCTTCGTTGCGCTGCCAGAGAGGAAGCGGTAGCTCGAGAGTGCCGAGCACGATCACGTTTTCACCGTCGCGAGAACCCTCGCGAGTGACGGAAACGCCCAGCGCCGGGCTCGGCCAGCCTTCGCGAACCGCGAGCTCGCGGCGGGCGCTGGCTTCGGCGATTGCGGCACGGCGCGCTGCGAGCTCGGGGTGGCTCGCTTGCATGCGGCGCGCGAGCGACTCGAACGCCGGCAGCGTCCGTGCATCCGGCACGGTCCAAAGCGGCATGGGCGGGCGATCCGCGGGCCAGCCGCTGAGCTCGCAGAGCTGCCAGCGCGTGTCGCTGAGCTCGCGCGCGGAAAGCAGCTGGTCCTCGCGCGCCAGCGCGAACTCGGCTTCGGCCAGGCGCACGTCCACGATCCCCACTTCGCCGGCCGAAAAGCGCCTGCGGGTGGCCTCGAACGTGACGCGCGTGAGCTCCAGCGCCTCGCCCGAGAGCTCGAGTTGGGCGCGTGCCAGCGCGGCGTCGCTGTAAGCAAAGACGATCGCTCTGCGCAGCTCGAGCGCGCTCGAGGCGACTTCGGCAGCGCCGAGCGCTTGCGCGCGCCGAGCCACTTTGCCGCGCAGCGCCTGCTGTCCCGCGATCTCCAGCGGTTGCTCGAGCGAGCCCTCGAGATCGACGCCCGTGCGCTCGCCGTCCTCGAAGCGCGGTCCGAGTCCGAAGCTCAGCTTGGGATTTTCCTTGAATGGAGTGCTCGCGGCCGAGACTCGCGCCTGACCGTAGCTTTTGCGTGCTCGGGCGAGGCGAGCGCCGGGCCCCTGGCGTTCCGCATACACGAGCAGCTCGCCGAGCGTGACCGCGCGCGAAGGCGTTTCGGCTGCGAGCTGCGTCGCAGGTTCTGCGCGCGCGCCCGCAGCAAGAGACAACAGCGCCAGCACCAGGGCATGGCGATTCCAAGCGTGGGCCCGGCGACCCCGCGTGCACATCTTCTTCATGACTGAGCTCTCCACGTGCGTAAGGCACTTCGAAACCGCGCGCGCAGCTTCGTTGCTCGGCGCAGCATCGGCGGCTGCGCGGGCTACGCGCTCACAGGACGGTGGGTGACGGGCTCAGGCGGTTGGCGGCCGGTACGGTCGCGAACGGTGCTCGTGCAGCTTGGAACCTCCGGGCGCGAGTGACGCTCGCGTTTCATGCGGCAGGTTGGCGAGCACGGCGGGGGGCTCCGTGGGCGGCGTTGCACTCGCGTGCGGGTGGCAGGTGCATGTGTGAAACAAGCCCGAACAGCAATGCTCCGGCTGTTCGTTCGCGTGTGCCCGATCGTGCGGCGTGTGTCCGTCTCGTAGAAAGTGTGCCGCGTCTTCGATCAACTCGACGGCGCCGGGAATCGACGTGAGCACGAGGAAAACCGCTACGCAGCGTGCGAGGTTCATGATGAGCGGCTGGCGGCGCATGCGGGCGAGCTGCAACGGTGGATTCCGTGTATCGCGATCACGCGGGCTCACAGCGTCAATGGTGCGCTAGGCCGCAAAATCTTTCAAGCAAGCCGAGCCGAATGGCCTCGAAGCACGAGCCATATCGCCACGCTTGCGACGTCTCACGCAGGTACCGCAACGTCGACACCGGTAGATATCCGCAAAGTTCGCAGCATGAAATGCCTGGATATTGGCGAATTGCGGAAGTTTCCGACTTGCGTGGATCCTTCCGCCGCGCTACTCACCCTATGCAGCGCAGCGGTTCGTCAGGGCCCCAAAGCGAGTTTGAGCTCGCCGTTCGCCGCATAACGCCGCCGGCAATCGTGCTGGTATGAGGGTATTGCATGCGGGACGACGGACACGAAGGCCGCGTGGACGATTGGCTGGCGCAAACAGCCTCACTGCCCTCCGAGGCATTGCTTCAGGCCTGGGAACGAGCTTTCGGTGCTTTGTGGCAGCGCACGCACCAGACGCTCGGGGAAGTCACGCTCACAGCCATTTTGGATCGCGTCTTACGCAGATCGGCCAAGCGCTACCCGCGGCTTGCGTGCCTGCAGGCGGTTGCAACTGGAATCTCTTGCAAAGAGCTTAGCGCACAAGCCGGCGATGTATCGCGCGAAGAGCTCGTGGAATCCGTCCGCTACGCGATGCTGGAATTTCTGACTGTGCTCGGCAATTTGACGGCTGGCATCTTGACCGAAGCTCTGCATGCAACGCTTGCGGAACAGACCAAAGAAGTCGCGGAGATTGCAGCGCGAGTCGAACCTTCGTCAGTGGACCCTACCGTGCATGTCAAATCGACCAGGAAGCGCAATCATGTCTGAGAGAAGCGGCCTCGAGCGTATTCGAACGGGAGTGCGCAATCTGGATCCGTTGCTCGCGGGCGGAATTCCCAAGGGCTCGGGCCTCGTAATCGGCGGCTCGCCCGGCGCCGGCAAGACGATCCTGGCGCAGCAGATCTGCTTTCACAATGCGTCGGCTGAGAAGCCGGTGCTCTACTTCAACACTTTGTCGGAGCCCACCGCCAAGACCCTGCGTTACCTCAGCCAATTCAGTTTCTTCGACCCGCGAAAAGTGGAAGCGGCCATACAGTTCGTCGACTTGGGCGAGATCATGAGGACCGGTGGCCTCGACGAAGCCGTCAAGCTCGTGATGCGGTACGTCGAAAAGGTCGAACCTGCGATCGTGGTCATCGATAGCTTCAAGGTGTTCGAGGATCTGGCCAGTAGCCCGGAAGAATTGCGCAAATTCAGCTACGAGATGGCGATTCGCCTGATGGCGTGGGAAGTGACCACGATTATTCTGGGAGAATACGCCCGGGAGGATTTCCAGACGAATCCCCTGTTTTCGATCGCCGATGGTCTGCTCCACCTCAGCCAGCGCGAGCATGCCGGCGAACACCAGCGCTTCATGCAGCTCGTCAAGATGCGCGGCACCGCGCACAGCCGGGACGACCATCCGTTCGTCATCACATCGGACGGCATCGAGGTATTTGCGCCACGCGTGCTGATTCGACGCGAGCACCGAAGCCAAGCGGGCGAACGTTGCAAGACATCTGTTTCAAAGCTCGACGATCTGCTCGGCGAAGGTATCCCGCGCGGCTCGAGCCTGCTCATCGCAGGCGCGGCAGGCACGGGCAAAACGGCGCTGCTCTTGGAGTTCATCTATCGGAGCGCCCTGGCGGGAGAGAAGGGCATTGTGTTCTCGTTCGAGGAAACCGCGGAACGGCTCTTGGACGCCGCTCGTGCCTTTGGCTGGAACTTCGACGAGCTCATTGAGCGCGGCATGATCGAGATCGTCTTCATTCCGCAGACCGACATCATGGTCGAAGGCGATCTGTTGATGATGCAGGAACGTATCGCGCGGCTAAAGGCAACACGCGTCGCGATCGACTCCTTAGGTGTCTTTCTTCACAAGATGAACGACGTGCGTTTTATTCGCGACAAGGTATTTCAGCTTGCGAGCATCATCGGAAATGCTGGTGCAGTCGGTTTTTTTGCCACTGACATTCCGTATGGATCGAATCAGATCAGCCGCTTCGGCGTGGAGGAGACGGTCGTCGATGGCGTGATCCTGCTCTCGGCTCCTCAAGAGGGGCTCGAACGCCAGCGCTATCTCGAAGTGTACAAGCTCAGGAATACGGCGCACCTCAAGGGTAGGCACAACATGCTGATCGGTGCGGG
>DATHEN010000590.1:0-6095 GCA_035318565.1 Polyangiaceae bacterium | reverse complement strand
TGGCCGAACGCGGCGACGTATCACGACGCCATTGAAAATCAGACGAACTTCACGCGCATCACTCGGGTCACGGCGGTTCAGCCCGGTGATTTGATCGCCATCGAGTACGACCCTCCACCAGCCGGTCTGGACACGAGCGGGCACATCGCCATCGTGCACTCGGCGCCAGTGCTGCGGACAGCGAGCCTGCCGATCGTGCCGAGCACGACGCAGTACGACGTCATGGTCGTCGATTCCAGCGCGAGCTGCCACGGGTCGGCCGACACGCGCTATTCACGGACCGACGGCGGCGCCGGGCGCGGCACCCTGCGCTTGTACGCGGACGCCAGCGGAAACGTCGCCGGCTACGCTTGGAGCACGTTCTCGAATTCGGTCTACTATTCGCTGGCGAGTGGCCGGCACGTCGTGATTGGACGCTACACACCGGCCGCCGCTCCGTCGGCATGAGTGACAGCAGCAACTTCAACGGCTCGGCCAACGCACGCCGCCGCGACGTTTTCGCGCTGAAAATGCCCAAGATTTGCCCTTGACTTCCGATATCTCTAGCCCGTACCCGGCGGAAAGTTTCTCGACGGCGCGGACAATCCGCGCTAAGTATCCCCCGCCGTTACGTTTTGGTCTGAGGCGTCCCCTCGTTTTGTGGCGCCCTGCCTTCGACTCGGACGGCGCACACTGAGCTCCAGTGAGCTCGTGCCAAAGGAATCATGCGTTTTTCAGAACTGAATCTCTTACCCGAAATTTCCTCCGCCGTTGCCAGCTGCGGTTACGAAGTCCCCACCCCCATTCAGGCTCAGGCCATTCCGCCCATGCTGGCAGGCCGCGACCTCGTCGCCGTCGCTCAGACGGGCACCGGCAAGACGGCGGCCTTCGCCATTCCGGTCTTGCAACAACTCACCACGCGGCCCGGCCCCCGGAAGATCCGCGCGCTGGTACTCTCGCCCACCCGTGAGCTCGCCACGCAGATCGCGCAGAGCTTCGCTGACTATGGTCGCAACCTGCGCATTCGCACCAGCGTCATCTTCGGCGGGGTCAGCCAGTTTCGCCAGGAGCGCGATCTCGCGGGCAATCCGGCAGTCGTGGTGGCCACGCCAGGACGTCTGCTCGATTTGCTCAAGCAGGGCAAGATGTCGCTCGCGAACGTGGAGCTGCTGATCCTCGACGAAGCGGATCGCATGCTCGACATGGGATTTTTGCCCGACGTTCGCCGGATCGTCAATCAGCTTCCGCGCGAGCGGCAGACCGCGCTGTTCTCGGCGACCATGCCGACCGCGATTCGCCAGCTCGTGCGCAGCATGCTGAAAGACCCGGCCGAGGTCGCGGTCTCGCCGGTGGCATCCACCGCGGGCACGATCAGTCAGGGCGTCTACCACTGCGCCACCGCCGACAAGCGTCAGCTCCTCGAGCGAGTGCTGAGCGACGCCGCCGTCGCACGAGCGCTCGTGTTCACGCGCACCAAGCGCGGCGCGGACCGCGTTGCCAAGCAACTGGCCGGCGCGCGCATCGGCGCCGTCGCCATTCACGGCAACAAATCGCAGAACGCGCGCGAGCGTGCACTGGACAGCTTCCGCGCTGGCGATACGCGCGTGCTCGTGGCCACGGATATCGCCGCCCGCGGCCTCGACGTGGAAGGGATTTCCCACGTCATCAACTACGATCTTCCGAACGTGCCCGAGAGCTACGTCCACCGCATCGGTCGCACGGGCCGCGCAGGTGCCGGCGGCTGCGCCGTGTCGTTCTGTGGTACCGAAGAACGCAAGCTGCTGCGCGACATCGAGCGCCTGATCCGCCAGGACATCCCGGTGCACGAGCCCCCGCCGCGCTCCCAGACTCCGGTTCGCACCGAGCAACGCGACCGCGGGCCCGCGCCCGAGCAAGCCGGCGCTCGCGCACGAACTGGCGAGCGTCCCGAACAGCGCCAGCAGCCCGAACAGCGTCCCGCCGCTCAAGGCGCGGCCCCCCCGGGCCGGAACGCCGGACGCCGCCGTCGCTTCAACGGCCACGACGCCGCCCGCCGCAGCTCCGGCTGGGCTGGCTGAGTCGAAGCTACTGGCGCGCAGAGCCCGCTCTCACTGCAAGGGTTGTGCAGCGGCGGCGGGATCGCGAAATTGCAGCTCGTAGAGGCGTGCGAACAGGCCGTTTCGCCGCAAGAGCTCCTGAAATGAGCCTTGCTCGCGCACCTGCCCGCGGTCCAAAACGATGATGTTGTCCGCCTGTTCGATCGTAGCCAGGCGGTGGGCCACGATGACAATCGCACATTTGCCTCGCATGGCGTGAAGGGCGCGCTGCACGACACCTTCCGACATGCTGTCGAGCGCATTCGTGGCTTCGTCCAGGATCAAGACGCCCGGCTGCGCGAGGATGGCGCGAGCCAACGTGATGCGCTGTTGCTGGCCGCCCGAGAGGCGCACGCCGCGACTGCCCACCCGCGTTTCGTATCCCTGGGGCAGCGTGCTGATGAATTCGTGCGCGTCGGCCTGTTTCGCCGCCTCCACAATCGCTTCGTAGGACGCTTCGGGATGACCGTAGGCGATGTTACGGCGAATCGAAGTTTCGAACAGGTATACGTTCTGGCTCACGATCGCCACGCGCTTGCGCAAGCTCTGGAGCTCGAAGACGCGCAGCGGCTCGTCGTCGAAGAAGATCTGGCCTGAGCTAGGATCGTAGAGCCGGATCAGGAGCTTCACGAAGGTGGATTTTCCGGACCCCGAGGGCCCCACCAGCGCCGTGGTCTGGCCGAACGGGAGCACAGCGGAAACGCCCTCGAGAGCCGCGCGCTCGGCCCCCGGATACTCGAAGCCCACGCACTCGAAGCGGATACCGCCGCGCAAGCCCCGGCACGGCACAGGGCCAGATGTCATGTACGACTTGTCTTCGCGGCTCAGCACTTCCGCAATGGCAGCGACCGGCGCGCGCAGCGTATCCAGCGTGACCAAAATTTCGTTCGCGGCGCGCACCTTCGGCTGCAGCCGATACAGGATCAGCAAAAACACCAGCAGCGCGGGCAGATTGTCCGCGAAGGAGACGGCGAAGACCAGCAGCGCTACCACCAGCACGCCGACGCAGAGCTCGAGGACGGGCCCGATCGAACCCTTCATGAGATTCATGCGCAAAAACACCCGGCTAACCCGGCTCGACGCTTTGTCGAAACGGCGCTTCTCGTAGTCCTCGCGTCCGAACACTCGAATGACGTTCATGCCTTCGAACGTCTCGATCGTGCGCTTGGTCAACACGGTGTTGGCGTGCGTCGCCAGGCGACCGAGCCCGACCAACCGCCGAGTCAACAGCCGCGCCAGCACGGAAATCGCGAGCAGCGCCACGGCGACCAAGAGCGTGAGTGGCCATGAAATCAGCAGCAATACGGCCACGTACACCATCAGAGTACTGAGCGTGATGGCGAGCGAGAGCAGCGTGTCGAGCGCGTGGCTCGCGCGCCACGTCTCCGTGCCCAACGTGCTCAGCAGTTTATCGGTCGGCGTGCGCTCCCAGTAGGAAAACTCGACATCCAGGCATTGCTTGAAGATGTTCGAGCGCAGATAGTGGCCGACCCTCGCGTCGAGCAGCGAATACAGCGCCTGTGTTCCGTACTGCAGAGCGCTGCGCAGGACGATGACCGCCAGCAGGCAGCCCGCGATGGTCGACACGCGGTGCTCGGCTGGGACACCCGCGAACACGCCGTTCAGTCTGCGTACGAAGTTCCCACCCTGTACCGGCGATTGATCGCCGAGGCCGCTGAGCAGAGGGATGAACAAGCTCACACCGATGCCCTCGGCGAGCGCGGACAGCGCGCCGATCGACACCGTACCGCTCACCAGCCTCGGAAACTGCCGCACGTACGGCATGAACGGAGCTGCAAATTCGCGAACGTTGCCGATCACGATTCGCCGCTCGTAGAGGCCAGCTCACGCCGCGGGCTGCGCGCAGGAGCTGGAGTCGGTCGATCCGGGATATCGTACGGCTCGACCACACGCTCGCGCGTACGCGCCAGGGTCGCTGCGGCGTTGAATGCTGGAACTACGACCGAAACAAGCGGCACGAGCGGCCTCCTTCGCCCAAGAATGCCTCTGCTGCTTGCATCGGGCCGCTACTCCCTGCAACCCTTCGAGCGAGCGGACAAACGGAAACGGCCGTAAGAGCGCGGACTTTTCCGCGTTCTCACGGCCATCCGGGCAGCTGAGCTGCTCTACTTGGTTCCGATGCTGAAGCCGACCTTGGCGCTCGCGCTGCCGGCCTTGTTGGCTTCGCTCTTGGCCTGGGTCTTCACCTGCGGAGCCTTGACGCTCACAGTGGGTGCCGAGGCTTTGAGATTGGCTTGCGCGGCAGCGGCCGGCTTCAAGCTGGCCTTCGCGTTCACGTCCGGAGCCTCGGCCTTGAGCTTCGCATTGGCGTTGGCATTGGTCTTTGCGTTGACGTTCGCGTTCGCTTTCGCCGCCGTGGCGGTGTTTGCCGCGAGCGCGGCGTTCGCATCGAAACGCGCCATGCCTCCGATGCGAGAGCGTCCACCCACATCGATGGCGACGCGTACGGGCTGGGCTTTCATGTCGAGCGCAGCGTCCAGCTTGGCTTGATAACTGGCGCTCGGCGCGTCCCACTTCAGTTGTGTTTCAGCGGCACCCTCGCCGCCGAGGTGAAGCCGAACATCGGCGTCAGCGACGGCTTTGCCAGACGCGTCCATCACGTACGCCAGCACCAGACCCTCCTGGTTGACGACCTCGACCGAGTACTCGCCGGCGGCCATCAGCGCGCCACCATGCGCCGGACCGATCAGGATAGCTGCCGAAGCCAGCGTCGCCACTTCGGGCTTTGCGCCGAGCGCCAGCTCGACCTCGACCGGTCCCGCGCTGAGCTCTGTCTGCGCTTTGGCCTTGCCCACGAAGCGTTGCTGCGCGGGGACCCACGCGAGCTCGACGCGCTCCTTGGCGCCCGCCTTGGTGTTCACGGTCGCAGCCAATTTTGCCTTCTCGGGCTCGGCAAGCGCGACTCCGCCTGCGGCACGCACGTCGCCTTCAATCAAGCCGCGCTGATGGAGGGCAATCTCGACTTGGTGCGCGCCCACGCTGACGATACTGCCTCCGATGCGCGGCACGAGCGCCGCTTTCACCTCCGCGTTCAGAGCGGCTTTCTCGGGGTTGATCTTGCTGGCTGCTGCTGCTTGCACGGTTGCAGACGGCTCGGACTTCACCTCACCTGATTTGTCGCAAGCCTGAAGCAGGCTGGTACTCAGCAGACTGGCTACGATCATGATGCTTCGCATGCATTCCTCCTAAACGAGCAGGGACTATCACCGGACCTTCTGCGGCTTGTCACTGTGCTCGCGTGTGCTCACGTGTGCTCTTTCACGAACACGCGCTGCGATTCCGCGTCGTTGCGATCTGCGATTCGGCTGTTCGGCCCAGGCATTATTCGTTCGGACGCTGGCGAGACGCGCTGCGAGCGATCCGCGCGCACGGGATAATTCTACTTCGCGTCTCGACTCGTGCGCGCAGCGGACGGCAGCATCGAGCCGTGGCCTCCGATTGGCTCCGTGACTACCGAGCTCTCGAAGTTCGAGATCAGCGGCTTGGCGCGCGCGATCGCTGCTCGCACCGTGGCCAGCGCGAGCGATGCGCGGTGGCTCTGTGCACTGTCCCAAACCTCGGTGATCCAGATCGCGTCCGGGTCCGCCGGATCTTTGGCGATTACGTAGCTGAGACAACCGGGCATGTCCGCTATGCCTTCGAGCAAGATCTCGAGCAACGCATCCCGTTGGCCCGAAACCACGAGCATCTTGCCGATTAGTCCGTACATGCGTTCGTTCCCTTCCCGCGCCGCTGGCTTTCGCGGACTTGCGGCACAATAGTGTCCCGCGTGGCGACCGCAAGCCCCTGTCCTCGATGCCACCAGAACGCGCCCATCGTACTGCGCGGCGTGGACGCATACTGCACCGTCTGTAATGCGCCCCGCACCCCGTTCGCCGCGAGCATTTTGAACGTCGCCGGCAAGCCCGCGCGCATCGGCGGCATTGCGGCGCGCTTCTTCGGCTGGGGCGCGCTGATCGTCGGTCTGTTTCTGGCGCTGACGTTGGGGCTGATCATCCAAGCCGTCGCATCACTGTTCGT
>DATHEN010000589.1:0-4257 GCA_035318565.1 Polyangiaceae bacterium | reverse complement strand
TCTTGACGAACCGCTACGTGCTGGGCGTGCCGCTCGAGGAACTGATGTACGGATTCAGCGCGGGTTTCGCGGGCACCCCGGTCTACCCGTTCTTCGCGAATCACACGCTCGAGGCAGCTGAGCCGAGGGACTAGACGCCATGGACAACGTGACGCACACGCTGGCCGGCTTGCTGTTGGCCGAGGCCGCGTTGTTGCTGCATACACGCGGGGCACCTGCGACGAGCTCGGGCCTCAGGGCGGCCGCTTGCACGGTGTCGATGGCCGCCAACAACTTTCCCGATCTCGACTTCATTTACGTGCCGATCACCGGCGGCAAGCTCGGCTACTTGCTGCATCACCGCGGCCACACGCACACCCTGGTCGCCGGGCTGCCGTGCGCGCTCCTGGTGCTGTTCGGAGCGTGGATATTCCTGCGCCTGACGCGCCGCCGTTTCAGCTCGCGTGAATGGCTGCTGCTCGTGCTGCTGGCGGCGCTCGGCCAAGTCTGCCATCTCGCCCTGGATTTCTCGAACAACTACGGAGTGCACCCGTTCTGGCCGCTGTACGGCGGCTGGTACTACGGGGACGCAGTGTTCATCATCGAGCCGTGGTTTTGGGTGACCACGCTGCCGGTGCTCGTATACCTGGCGCGATCGCGGGTGGCCAAGGGTGTGTTGCTCCTGCTGCTCGGCGTGATGCTCGTTCTGGTGTGGGTCGTGCCGTTCGTGCCGGCGCTCAGCGCGGCGCTGGTGAGCGGCGCCGTTGCTGCGCTGTTCGTCGTTCTCCGGCGCCGGAGTCCGGGTGTGCGCGTGGCCACGAGCTTCGCGAGCTCGCTCGCAGTATTGCTCGCCTTCGTGGTCTGTTCTCGTGTTGCCCGCGCCAGCGTCGAACGGCAAACGCGCGTCCAGTACGCGAATGCAAAGCTGCTGGACGTGATCGTCTCACCGGTGCCGGCGACGCCCGCGTGTTTCAATGCCCTGGTGCTCAGCTTGGAAGGTGAAAAGTACGTGATCCGCTCCGCAGACATTTCCCCGCTTCCAGCGTGGATCGCGGCTGGGTATTGCGCGCCGGCAGTCCGCGGACAAACCGCGCGCATGACCCCAATCGAAGGCGCGGAAGCGCGGCCGGCTTCCCGCAGCGTGCTCTGGCGGGCGGAGCGTTCCGCGGCGGCCGAGGAGCTCGTGAGCCTGGCGCGTTCGTCGTGTCAGGCGCATGCACTGCTGCGCTTCGCGCGGGCACCGTTCTGGCTCGAACAGCCGCCGCGAACAATAGTCGGCGACGTCCGCTACGATCGAAACGAAGCGCTCGACTTCGCAGAAATCGAGCTCGACGAAGCGGCCGAGTGCCCGCGCTTCGTGCCGCCCTGGCTGCCGCCGCGCGGCGATATCCCTGGTTTGGGATCACTCTACTGAGTGAGCTCGTGGAAACTTCAGCGTTCCACTGATCCGTGCCAGGGCGAGTTTCCCGTCGCTGCGCAGCGCACTCGCCAATTCGACGATCAAGCGTTGCCGCACGCTAGCCTTCATTTTGCGGGTGATGGGCTCGCCCGTCACGTCGTTGCGGACGATCACCTGCGCTTGGCAGAGAGCGCGGCCGTCTTTCAAATCGTGCACCACGAGCCAAGTAGCGATGACCCCCGGTAGCCATTCGGAGCGCACGCGGTTCTGCTTGCGAACGAGCTTCGGCGAAGCATAGTCCGTGACGTAATAAACGGCCTTGTAGCGCCGCTGAGCGAGCACATCGAGCTCGCCGAGCGCGCTCGTCGCTTCCTCTTCGCTGAGCGCGCTCGTCGCAGTTTCACCGAATCTCAAAGCGTGAGCCGCGAAGCGGCGGTCCGGTCCGAGCAGCTCTTCCAGCAGATCGAGCGGCAGCAAGTGTTTGGGCTCGTAGCGCACGTCCTGGCTGGCGAGGACCAAGCTGGGCGCGCGTGCATCGAGGCTCGAGTCCGGGCACGGCTGCTCGTGAAAGCGTTCCGGGCGAGGCAACTCTGCGCCGAGCCGCTCGGTCACCTGAAAGCGCCGGTACGCGACACGCTGCGCCAAAGCGGCGGGCTGGGCGCTGGCAGCCACAGCTACGGCAGGGTCCTTGGAACGCCGGTTCTTGCGGACTTCGTTGCAGCAAGTCGAGAACGCTGCCAGGAGCGCCGCGAGCACGGCGAGCCGTGCGAAAGGGGTCACGCGGCACTTGAAAGCAGAGCCGCCGCGTTCGGCCAACTTCTCGGTGGCCCATGCCGCGCTTGGCAAAAAGGACATACGAGCTGAGTCACGCTACGCTGGCGGCCATGGACTGGCTCAAAGTGTCCGCAGCCCTCGGGTTTGCCGGCGTTGCGCTGGGGGCATTCGGGGCGCACGGCCTGCGGCACAAGCTCACGCCGCAGCTGCTCGACGCCTACCAGACGGGCGTGCTCTATCATCTGATCCACGCAGTCGCGCTATTCGGTCTGGCCCTGTACGCGCGCACCACGAGCGTCGCGATCGGCGTGCCGGCGAGCCTGTTCGCGCTGGGAATTTTGCTGTTTTCGGGCTCTCTATACCTGCTCGCCGTGACCTCGGTGAACCGCCTCGGGCTGGTCACGCCGCTCGGCGGTCTGTGCTTTCTGGCGGCGTGGGCGGCGCTATTTTGGCTGAAATCGTGAGCGGCGCGCTGGGCGCCGGCGCGCTTGAAATCTGCGATTTTCCCGGAAATTGCAGGCCATTAACAGCGCCGGGCGAAAGGCGTGCAAAATAGTCGACGTGTCGTCGAGAGATCTGTCCGCCCTGGGCTACCGGCGCATCGTCATCCTGCTCGTTGCGCTCGTGGTCGTGCCGACGTTCCTGCTGCTTGCGGTCGGCACGGTGCTGCTGTTCTTGGGCGAAGCCAAGTTCAACCTGCTCATGGGCATTCTGGTCATGGCGCTCAGCGGAGCCGCGGTTACCGGCGTCATCCTGGTCTGGGTGTTCGTGCGCCGAGAAGCCAATCTTTCGCGGCTCCAGAGTGATTTCGTTTCCAAGGTCTCTCACGAGCTGCGCACGCCGCTCACGTCGATTCGCCTGTTCACCGAGACGCTGGCGCTGCGGCGCGGCGACGTGGACGCAGAGAATAAATGCATCGAGGCGCTGGGCCGCGAGAGTACCCGCTTGCAGGAGCTCATCGATCGTCTGCTCGACTGGGGCAGAATGGAGAGCGGGCGGCGTGAGTTCAGCATGCGAGAGACCGACGTGCGCGCCATCATCGAAACCGCCGTTGCAGCTTTCGAGCCGTCGCGGGAACGGCGGAGTGTCGCGCTCTCGGTGGAGGTGCCGCCGGATACGCCGCCGGTGTATGCCGACCGCGGCGCCGTTTCGGACGCCCTGTTCAATTTGCTGACGAACGCCTACAAATATGGTGGAGATCCAGTAGAAATCAGTGTGCGTGTCGAACCCAAACCGGACGCGGTGCGCATTTCCGTGCGCGACAACGGACCCGGCATCGAAAAAGTGGAGCACAAGCGCATCTTCCAGAAGTTCTACCGAGCGGACGATCGCCTGTCGCGCCAACGCGAGGGTTCTGGGTTGGGTTTGGCGATCGTCAAGCACGTGATGAAGGCGCATCGCGGGCGGGTCGAGCTGTGGAGCTCACCCGGAAAGGGCAGTACTTTTTCGCTCGTGCTGCCGGTGGCACGGCAGGGGGGGCGTTGAGGCGATGCCGAGTCAAGACGGCACGAAGCACATCCTGGTCATCGAAGACGACGAGAGCATCACGCTCGGCCTGTGCATGAATCTCGAAGCGGAAGGCTACAAGGTCAGCGTGGCCGTAGAGGGGGAGGAGGGGCTCGGCATCGCCGCCGCAGGCGGCATCGATCTCATCATTCTGGACGTGATGCTGCCCAAGCTGAACGGCTTCGAGGTAGTCCGGCGCCTGCGCCATGAAGGCAGCACGGTGCCCATCATCATGCTCAGCGCCCGCGGCGCTGAAATGGACAAAGTGATGGGCCTCGAGCTGGGCGCCGAAGACTACATCACGAAACCCTTCAGCCTTGCCGAGCTCCTGGCGCGGGTCAAAGCGGTGCTGCGCCGGGACGGCATAGCGCGGCCGAGCACGGGCATCATCGTTCGCGCGGGTGAGCTCGAAATCAACTCCGGCATGCGTCAGGTCAAGCGCGCGAGCCAGGACGTGACGCTGACGGCCACGGAGTTCGACATTCTCTGGTGCCTGGTCGAAGCGTCGGGACGTGTGCTCACGCGCGAGCAGATCTTGTCGCGCGTGTGGGGCCCGGGCCATCACGGCACGCTTCGCACCATCGACAACTTCTTGCTCC
>DATHEN010000588.1:0-4329 GCA_035318565.1 Polyangiaceae bacterium | reverse complement strand
TCCATGACGCGCATTTCCCCTACCGAGAGACCCACGAGCTGGTGGCTCGATGTCCTGCGCCGCCGCGAGGCGAAGATGCAAAGCGAGCACGTCGAAGGCGACGTGCCGCCCATCGAGTGGTCGAGCCCCGAAGAGTACACGGCGGCCGTTCGCTTCTTCAACGCGGCTTTCCGTGCCGAAGAATCGGGTCTGACCCAGGCGCATCAGCTATCCCACACCGTAGCCGAGTGGGATCGGGACTTGGCCGAGGTGCTGCGCTTGTACGGTAACGAAGAGGGCTGGCACCGTGAGCTCTTGACCGCGTTTCTCGGGAGCATCGGCGGCAGCGTGGCCCCGATGGGTCGGGTGACGCGCGCCTTCTACGAGCTTTATGCGCGTGCCGAGCGCATGGAAACCATCGTGCTCACGAACCTGATGTTCGAAACGATCGGGGCCACCACGTATCGGCTGGCGCTGCGCAACGTCCGGCAGGGCCCGGCCCGGCGCATGCTCACGATACTCACGCGCGACGAGTCGTTTCACGTACCCCTGAACGTCCATTTTCTACGGCAGGTCCTGCGCCGTTCGTCACCGGAGGCGAGACGCCGCCTGCGCCGGCTGTATCAGCTCTTGTTCGTGAGCCTCGTGCTGCTGCCGGTCGCCAGCCGGCCCAAGGCGCGCGCCTTCGATCGCATCGGCACGCTCGAGCTCGCGCGCGCCTACGCCGAGCAGCTCGCCAAGTTGTTCGCCCGCGAGCACGATCTCGATTTTCCGCCGCCACGCTGGCTGCTCAGCGCGCTCGGACTCTCCGCAAAGCGCCTCGCAGAAGACGGCGAGCTCGCGGCCACGAGCGTCGAAGCGGCCGAACGCGCGGCGGAGCGCGACGCGGTGCAGGTTACGGCGCTATAGTCGGAGCATGCTGCAGCTCTACACGTTCGCGATCTCGCACTTTTCCGAGAAAGCCCGCTGGGCGCTCGATTTGGCCAAGATCGACTACAGCGAGCGTATCTTGCTGCCCGGCCCGCACATGCTCGTGACGCGGCGAATCGGCAAGAGCACCTCGGTACCCGTGCTCGAACACGATGCCCGGGTCGTCCAGGGCTCCGCGGCGATCCTCGACTACGTTCAAAGTGAGCTCGGCGCTTCGCATTTGGCGCCCGACCCCCAAGACGCCGAAGAGTGCGCCCAGCTCGAAACCCTTGCGGACCACGCGTTCGGGCTGGGTACGCAGCGCATCTTCTACGACGTGCTGCTGAACCGGCCCCG
Organism: Polyangiaceae bacterium; assembly: GCA_035318565.1. Lineage (GTDB taxonomy): Bacteria > Myxococcota_A > Polyangia > Polyangiales > Polyangiaceae > DATDJP01. The sequence continues at coordinate 3,084 of DATHEN010000588.1, read as the reverse complement.
GATCTCGATCGATCTGTGGTCGCAGGGCGGCCCGTTCTACGCACGCGCGTTCTACGCGGTCGCGTACAAGGGCGTCGCAGCCGCGATCCGGCGCATGTATCGCATCGAGCCGGCGGCGGTAGAGCGCGCCAAGGATCGCTTTCGCAACGCCATGGACGTGATGGATCGCACGCTGGACTCCAAGCCCTACGTGCTCGGCGGCAGGCTGACCCGCGCGGACATAACCATCGGCGCATTGCTCGCGCCCCTGTGCCGTCCACCCGAGCACCTGATGCGCTGGCCCGACATGCCAGACGAAGCGCTCGCGTTCATGCGCGAATTCGAAGACCGCCCCATCTACCGGCACGTTTTGCGGCTCTATCGCGATCACCGCCGCGCCTAGCCGAACGGTCAGAACGCGCCGCTCAGACCGAACTGCGCGCCCTTGGCCGAGCTCCAGACCTGAGGGCGCAAGCGCAGCGACGCCCGCGGCAGTGTTCGCAAATGCGGGGGCAACTCGCGGCGTCTCACCGAACGGAACTCGGGCACGAACGCGAGCTGAGCCTGCACGATGCCGGCCGTGGCCGCGGCCAGAAAGCCGTAGCTCGAGAACACGAGCAAGTTGTGCCAGTCGTTGAGGCGCGCATCGACTTCTTCCGGAGACTCCAGATTTCCCGCGCGACTCGCCTCCAAATTGAGGTGCGAGGTGACGGCGGTCGACGTCAGCGCGGCGCCCAGAAACGCGATCTCGGTAGTGAGAAACACCCAGCCCAGCGCCGGCTCGCGGTTTTGAAATTGCCCGACGCCAAACGGGATGAGCGCGGTCCAGCGGCTGTTCGTGTCCAGCAGCGTTTCGCGCGCCGCCAGCGCCTCGAGCGCGCGTATCCGCTCTTGCTCGGCGCGCGCCGTGCGCTCGGCCTGGGCGGCCGCAGCGCGCGCCTTGCGCACCCGTTCTTCCTCGGCAGCGCGGATTTCGTTCAACAACGTCTCGCGCACGCGGATGAAGCGTTCGACCACCGGGGTCGGAAACATCAAGCTGTCGGGCGGGCTCATCTGCGGGTTTTCGCGGATGGCCGCGCGCAATGGCTCGTCGGCGAGCTCGGGTTTGCCGGCGCCGATCCAACACGCCGCCTGATAAACGCGCCCGCGCTCGATCACCCGGGGCTCGCTGAAGGGACGCCGGGTTGCAGCGGGGGTCGCAGCGGCTGGCGCGCTCGCCGGCAGGAGCTCCTTCAATGCTTCGGCACACTCGGCGTACTTGCCGGCCTGGTACAGGCTCGTCACCCGCGCGAGTTCGGCTTCGTCGCTGAGCCGGGGGGCTTCCCCCGGGGAGGCCTTCGACGTCGAGGGTTTCTTGGTCGCCGGCTTGCCGGCCGCCGGCGCAGCGCGCAATTCGGCTCCGTACGCGGCGGCTCCCACCACCGCCAGCAGCAGCGCCGCCCAACCTCTCGATTTCGAACGCAACACAGCCGCTTCTTCCATCAACGCAAACGATTTGCGCCGTAGGCTTTCGCGGCGAGCACCCGCAAGGGCAAGCGGAGATTCACGGCCATGTCAGCATGGCAGTACTGCCCGGCCGCAGTGTCAACTCTTGCGTCTTCGGGTCGGCGCCCTCACTTGCCGGCGGAAACACCGTGCAGCGGATCGAAAGCTCTGCAGTAGCCATCTGGACTGCGCGAGAGCCCCCCGGCGAGAGCCGCGCGGCCAGCTCCGCGCAGCTCGCCTCAGCCCCTTCCGGGCCCGAAAAGCTGACCACCGCGTCCTTGAAGCCGATCTCACCGTGCTCCTGCTGGATCCCCTCTCCGGCGACCACCTCGATGCTCTTGGCGGGGGGTGCGATACAGCAATCGCTGGTCGGTGGGACGAACTCGAGCACGTGCGAACCCAGGCTGAGCTCGTGGGATCGGCCGTACCAGGGCGCTTCGGCTCCGTCGATCTTCAGCCGGCCCGCAGCGCCGCGAATGTGCACCTGAACTTGGCGCGTCCCACGGGGCTTGGCCGCGGGCTGCACCACTGGCGTCTTGGGCCGCCTGACTGGCTCGCGCGTCTGCGTGCGCGGCGCCTGGGCATCGCCGTGCACGATGATCGGACCGCGCGGCTGCAGTCTAGGCACGATCAACGGCGGCCGCGTCCGCGTCTCGACCTCCGAAGCGCCATGGGTCGCGGGCGGTCCGCGCAGCCAGTGCGTGCCCGCGAACATCACGAGGCCTGCCACGACACACAGCGCCGCGATCGCGGCGGAGCGCCGCCCGACCTCCCGCATGCGCTCGCCGCGCGCGAGGCCCGCCACGAGCCCGAGCAGCTCGGTGTCGTCGGGTCGAAAAGCCAACGCGCGATTGAAGGAACTCGCGGCCAGAGGCATGGCGCGCTCGGCACGCGCCCGGCGGCCGAGCTCCACGAGCCGAGTGAACACGCGCTGTTCGTAGTCGGCGCGGTAGCGTTCCGGCTCGACGAGAAACTCGTGCAGCTCGCGGCGCGCATCCGAAAAACCCAGGCGTTCGAGCTCGTCGCGCAAGGCGAACCCGAACTCCTCGCAATTTTCGTAGCGGCCCTCCGCATCGCGAGCCAACGCTTTGGCGAGGATGCGCGACCACTCGGCGCCCACCGTCGGTCGCGCGCGGTCGGCCGGCGTGAAGTGGCCGTCGAGCACACGTCGCAAAACCTGAGCCGGATTTTTGCCGTCGAACGGCAGCTTGCCGACCATGAGCTCGTACAGCAGCACCCCGAGACCGAACACGTCCGAGCGCGCGCTCACTTCGCCGCCTTCGATCTGCTCGGGAGACATGTGCGCCGGAGAGCCCAGCACCTGGCCCGTTGACGTCACGCCCTGCGCATCGAGCAGCTTCGCGATGCCGAAATCCGTGATCTTGATGCACGGTTTCAGGTTTTGGCCGGGCCGCTCCGAGGTGCGGGTGCGACCGATCTCGGGCATCTCCACGAGCACGTTCTCCGGTTTGACATCGCGGTGGATGACCCCGTGCTCGTGCGCGTGGGCGAGGCCCTCGGCGACCTCGAGCCCGATCGCCGCAGTGACCTCCGCGGGCAGGTGGCCTCGCTCCTGCAACAAGCGGCGCAAAGTCGTGCCCCGTACGAGCTCGACCACCA
>DATHEN010000587.1:0-2292 GCA_035318565.1 Polyangiaceae bacterium | reverse complement strand
CACAGCGGTGTGGTCGCGATCGCGCCGTGCCGCCCGCCTGGGTAGTAGAACTCGCGCAGCACGCTGGGCGCGACGTTCGAGGCGACGCTCGTGCGCCAGCTAGCCAGATCGAGCAGTCCCTGCTTGATCTGGCCGCCACCGATCGGACTCAGCAGCGCTTGGTACATCACCTGGACGATGCCGTCATCGTACGCGCAGATTAGAGCGCCGCGCATCCCCGGGTGCAGCTCCGCCGATTTCCTGTCCTCGTAATGGGAGCCCTCCGTCATGCATTCCGGACACCACGAGCCCACCGTTCGATCCGCGCCCCAGGCGTCCGCCAGCGTTCGTTGAGCGGCCTCGTTCAGATACGGCATGCGCAAGCTCGGACCCGCGTCGTTGATCAGCGCGATCGGGCCACTCCGTACGGACTCGAACGCCGACGCAATCTGGTGATAGTTGCCAGACGCCCCGATGCCGCCTGCGCTGAAGCCGGCGACCACGATGTTCGGCGCGTCGCGGAACGTCGGCACGATGCGCTTGATGGCGGCTGTCACGTTGGCGTAGCCGACATGGTGGACTCCATAAGGCGCCACCTTGTTGCCGATGTGGCCATCGCCCGTGCAGTAGGGAATGAACACGAAGTTGCTGCGTCGCCACGGATTGCTGGCATCCCCGCGATCGAAGATGCCGCTTTGAGCGTGCTCGGGATCCGCCCGGAATGTCGCCAGTGGATCGGGGCCCATCGGGGCCAACTCCGCTCTCTGCAGCGCGCAGATGGGGTCGTTCCAGCAGGCTCCGCCGCCCTGAAAGAAGATGACCAAGTCTCGGCTCTGGTTCGTGAAGTTGACCACGAGTCCAGCCGGCGAGTTGTCGGAGCAGCGCATCTCCGGGACGGGCACCCATACCCACTTCTCCAAGTCTTGGGGTGCGACTTGAATGGGCGCGCCGAGCTCCGGCCCGCATCCGGCAACCATCACGGTAGCCGCTACAATCGAGAGCCAGCGAAGAGGTGTGGTGTTTGCCATGCTGCCGCTCCTTTTCCCGTTCCACGTGCGTACCAGCCGGATGCACGCGGCGCGAACGCGCTCACGCAATGTAAACACCATGTATACCATCGGGTCAAGCCTGCGCGTTGGGCGAAAGCCATGCGAAATGCTCGCGCGCCCTAAGCTACTGATAACGTTGCAACTGTCGCGGCATGCTCGGCAGCGTGCTTCGGTCAAAAGCCAAACGCAGCCCGCCGCCCGCCCGTCAGGAGCGCCGGAGTTCAGCTGGGCGAGCTGCGGCGTGGCGCCAAGGGCGTGGCGCGAGACCCGGCGCGCCATGAGCTCGCATCCATTTAGCGTGGATGGCCGATCCGGTCCTTCGGTTGTCCACGCGGACCTTGTCGCCCCTGTTTGCCTCTCGACATGCTGGGCGGGCTAGGAGATTGGACATGACTTTTAAGTTTAGCCGCTATCGTGCCGTCGTGGGTCTCCTGCTCACGCCGCTGGCCGTGAGCGCGTGCGAGAAAATCGAGATTACGATCACGTCGCCCGCGAATGGCGAGCGGGTTCGGGCCACAGGCGTGCGCATCAGCTGGGACACCGTCGCTACTCCGAATGCGACCTTCACGTGCCAGCTCGACAACGCAGCCACGGAGCCCTGCTGGCCAATCTATTGTTCTTTGAAGCCGGAGTCTCCCAACGAAGCGAATTGCAACTTCGCTTACAGCAACTTGCTGGAAGGCCCGCACAGGGTCACCGTGCGGGTCAGCGACCCTTCCGGCAGAACGGGAGCTGCGAGCGTCGACTTCGTCATCGACACCGTTTTTCCAATCGTGGAGATCACGGCTCCAACGGGCGGGCAGCGGTTTGTGTCGTCGGATGTTTCGGTCGCTTTTTCCAGCTCGAGCGGCACGGGTCCCATCGGAACGCAGTGTCAGCTCGACTCGGGACTGCCCGCGCCGTGTACGTCCCCGCACGCCTATTCGGGTCTGTCCGGCGGGCCTCACACGGTGAAGGTGATCGCCATCGACGCATCGGGAGATAGCGGGTCGAAGGCAATCTCGTTCGTCGTGGAGAACGGCTCGATGCCCGAGCTTCGGGCCGTGCAGCAGATCAGCGCCAGCCCCATGCGCACCTGCGCGCTCTTCCTCACGGGCAACGTCCGCTGTTGGGGTTTAAGCGTGTTCGGTCAGGGAACTACCCCGATGACGATCGGTGACGACGAATTCCCTGCCAGCAGCAACGATGTGAATGTCGGCGGGCGCGTGGTTCAGGTTGCCGTTGGCGGAGAGAGCACCTGCGCGTTGCTCGATACGCGCAAGGT
>DATHEN010000586.1:0-2227 GCA_035318565.1 Polyangiaceae bacterium | reverse complement strand
GGAGCAAGCCGCCGGAAAGAGCGGCAACGCCGGCAAGGTGGCGCTGTTGGTGCTGGTGCTGGCGCTGATCGCTGCATACTTGTTCATGAAACGTTGAGGCAACCGCGCGATTCAGCGCGGATTTCGGGCAGTTCCGCGCGGCTCTCCTGCAACGCTGAATTCACCGAGCGGTGCGTGCAGCGCGTGAGGTATGTTCCCGCGCGTCATGGCGAGCGTCAGCCCTACTCCCGTCGATCGTGCGTTTCAGCTGGCTTATGTATGCGCTTATCGTGTGATGCGCACGTACTGGTCGCTGCGCCACCCGAAGACACATGGCGCGTTGATCGCCCTCTTCAACGCCGGCGAGCTCTTGCTCGTGCGCAATTCGTACGTGCCCTACTACACGCTGCCGGGAGGCTACGTGGAAAGCTCGGAGACCGGTAGGGACGCCGCGCAGCGTGAGCTGCGCGAAGAGGTCAATTTGACGCTTTCAGCGGAGCAGCTCGAACTCGCGCTGGACGAGCACCACGAATGGGAGGGAAAGCGCGAGCATATCGAGATCTACACAGTCGAGCTCGCGGAGCGTCCAGTCTTGCGTATCGACAACCGAGAAGTCATCGACGCGGCGTGGTTCAAGCCGGAGCGCGCGCTCGAGTTGGACCTGTTTCCTCCCATTCGCCGCGTGCTGGAACTTCGTCGGGTCGCCTGAATCGTATGTAGGCGGCTGTAGGGCCTGATTCCGCGTGCGCGTTTCGCTTCACTAGAGCGAAGATTGGCCGTTCTGTGTGTCGGGGAACCCGAATCTTACGGTCCCCTTCGAACATGCCCCCGATCCTCGTTCGCCCACGCGCAGCTCGGGTGCCCCCAGCCTGTTTCGACGCGTTTCGCGACTACTCCACTCCGCGCTACTGTGCGGATGACGGCACTCGCTCGTTCGAGCCGGTGACGGCAGCGTCTTGCAAGCACGGTGTCCGCTCATGAATCAGCCGCTCAAGGTCATGGTCGTAGACGACGACGTCACGGTTCTCGAGGTGACCGCGGCTGTCCTGGAGCAACATGGGTACGAGGTCCGCACGCGTGAAAGCGCGCTCGGAACGAGTCTGGCCATCATCCGCGAAAAGCCGGATGTGGTGCTGCTCGACGTACATATGCCCGGGCTGAGCGGCGATCGCCTGGCAGAGCTCATGGCTCCGCGGCCCGGTCGGGTAGCGCCGCTGGTGATTCTGCATTCCGCCACCACGCTGAGCGACCTCGAACAGCTGGCCGCCGGCTGTGGTGCTGCAGACGTCATGGAAAAAACTGCGAATCCGAGCGCATTCATCAAGCGGTTCGAGAGTATTCTCGTCAAACACGCGGCTGCGCTTCCGCGCAAGCCTTCGTCATCGCGCAGGAGTTAGTCGGGGGTGGGCGGATGGGAAGGGTCAAGCTCAGCGCAGTAGTTCCGATCGCCGCCGCGTTCACCATACTGGCGGTGATCGAGTTCTTCTACTTTCCGGGCAAGAGCCAGGAAGCGCACGAACGGGCCCTGCTGGCCAAAGCAGTCGCGGTCAGCGAGCTCACGGCGCACAGCACGGGTCCGGCACTCGACTTCGACGACAAGCAGGTCGTCGAAGAATACTTCAAGGGTGCGGCGCAAGACGACGAGCTCGAATACATGGCGCTCTTCTCCGAGCGCGACGAGCTCTACCACGCGTTCAATCGGACCGGCGTGAAGCTGGAGAAACTGCCGCGGCGCTCGACCGTCACGACTTCGCAGTGGGTCGGAAACCATCTGCACATCATCACTCCGGTGCGCGTCAGCGCCGGAGTGCATGGCTCCCTCGTTGCGGGCTTCTCGGCGCGCAATATCAGCCTGCGGCAACGCGAGAACCAACGGGCCGCATTGCTGATCGCGCTCGCCATCTTCCTTGGAGGCCTGGCGGTAGCGCTGTGGAACGGCCGCGCCATGCAGAAGGTGCAGAACCTCGTCGAAGAGAACCGCATCGCGCGCGAGCGGGCAGAAGCGGCCAGCAAGGCCAAGAGCGAGTTCTTGGCGAACGTGAGCCATGAAATCCGCACACCCATGAACGGTGTGCTCGGCATGGCTTCGCTCTTGCTCACCACCGAGCTCGGCCCCAAGCAGCGCCGCTTCGCCGAGGCGATTCGGCGTTCCGGACAGAATCTGCTGGCCATCATCAGCGATATTCTGGATTTTTCGAAGATCGAAGCCGGCAAGGTGGAGCTCGACCTCACGGTCTTCAATCTGCGA
>DATHEN010000585.1:0-4440 GCA_035318565.1 Polyangiaceae bacterium | reverse complement strand
AGGCACGCAGCGTCGAAATCGTGAAGGAGCTGCGGCTCGGCAACTACGCTCAGATCTTCGCGGGTGATGCCGACCGGCTATCCGGCGGCCGTGTGCTCGTGACCGATTCGCTCATTTCGCGCGGTGAGGACGCCAACATCGCCCGCATCAGCGAGGTAGAACTCGAGACCAGCAACATCGTTTGGCAACTTCGCCTACCGAACACGGTCATCTATCGGACCTTGCCCGTCAGTCGCCTGCCCGGTGAAGTCGCCTCACGATAAGGGACTGGTCGCGCTCGGCGGATCGGGAGCGGCCGCGTGTCCGCGCGGTGTGCGAATCAAGCCGGTGACCAGGCCATATGCGTACGCGAGATGCGTCAGGACGAACAGGCCGGGCAGGAGCAGGACCCATTGAGCTCGGCGGCGCCGCACCGCGATCAGTAACGAGCTCAGCAACGTGCCGCCGAAATACGCCAGCAACGGCGTGTACGCCCAGAAACCCCAAAAACCGAAAATCGGTAGCGCCGCGAGATATAGCCCAAAAGCCACGGGAACGAAGTAGGCGACGTGGAAGGTCCCGGGTGCGGCGCGCAAGGCCAGCGCGCGGCCGCGACCATAGCGCACCAGCTGCACGGCATAGGCGCGCAGCGAATAGCGCCGGCGATGATAGACCCAGACGTCGGGCGAATACCACAGCGCGAATCCGCGTTGGGACGCACGTCCGAGGATCACGTTTTCCTCGCCACCGAAGTGGAGCGGAAAGCGGATGCCCTGTTCGAAGACGCGCCGGTGTACCGCCAAGTTGCACAGGATGAGGTGCCGTTCGCTGGCGCGGCGCGGCGCTCGGCGCGCATAGCGCGGGCTCGCTACGCCCGTGCCCCAGGGGCTCGCCAGCACCTCGCCGGTGATCTGCGCGAACTCCGGGTCGTCGGGTGGAGTCAGGTTGGGGCCACCGACGGCGCTGAACTCGGGCGCCGACTGGAATACGGCGAGCAGTGTTTCCACGGTGCGCTCGGGCACGGAAACGTCGTCATCCACGAAGTAGAGGATCGGCGCTTTGGCAATGGCAACCGCGTGGTTGCGCGCCTCGCTCGCGCTGGTCTTGGTGCAGATGATCCGTACGCGCGGGTCGCTGCCCGTGCGGTCATGGACCACGGCTTCGACGAGGGGCGTGGGATCGTTCAAAACTACGATGACTTCGAGTTCGCGCTCGGTCTGGGCGAGCAGCGACTCGATGCACAGTGCCGTGGGACGCGGCCGGCGGTGGGCAACGACGATGGCGCTGAGGCGGGGAAGGTCTGACGCCATGGTCGGCAGTGAGCTCGCTAGAGGAGTCGAGTTAGCGTTGTCCCCTGAACTCTAGCAGAGCCGATCCGCCCTGGCCGAGCTCTCAGTAGCCGAAGCCGCGAAGGTCGGCTGCCGCGAGCTGACTGTCGAGGAAACGCAGATCCAGCTCGTCCATGTAGTCTCTGTAGCCACCCACTTTACCGCGCCGAACCTTGAAGGAATCCGGGTCGCGGGAGTCGATTGGCCGCAAACGCACGGAGTTGAAGGCGTCCCGCTCTTCGAGCTGTCGCATCGCGTTGAACGAACCCGCGGCCACTGCGGCCGCGACGAGCTCGGGAGGCACGCGGTCGAGCTCCAGGAATTCGAGAACACGGCGCAGCTCGCGAGCGGGGTCGTCGATCATGTCCTCGTAGCGTACGAGGAGCAGCTGCCGGGGCACGCTCAGCTGCGCAGCCCAGATGCGATGAAATTCCAAGATCGTGGCGTAGCCACCGCGCCGCCCGCGCATGAACCGCGAAATGGAGTGCTGGTAAGGTGCGGCCCCGCGTTTGGCCGCGTGAAAATACCGAGATACGACGATATCGCGCGGATCGCGAACGAGCAAGATGACGCGTTTCTTCGCGTACTTCTTCTTCGAACGCCCGAGCTCGTCGGGTGTACTTCGAAAACGCACGCCATCGTGCGTGACGAAGATGCGAGGAATGCGTGCATCGAGATCGGCGAAAGACTCGAGCTCCATGGGCGAGTCAGCGCGTACGCCGAAGTGCCCTTGCAGCACCGAACCGAGGAGCATTCGCAGCCAGGTGCGGCCCGCCTTTGGATAGGACACGAAACACACGTCGGCGCGCTGCAAGCGGAGCCAGCGCCGCAGCTCGATCCAGGCGCCGTTCACGGGAACGCGGACGGGACGAGGCAGGGCGCGTACGATGCGGAAGCGGAGCTCGTTGGAGTCGAACATTGTGATGGGGACGGGGCGCAGGCTACCATGACTGCAAGGCCGATTTGCTCATGTACGCTCCCAGTGCCCGCACGCGCCGTGTTCAGCGTTTGCTGGGACGAAGCGTGCGGCTGCTCGGTACCGATCCCCGTGCGGCGCGCGTTCTGCGTGCTGGCTACCGCGCACTGGCACTCGGTGCCGCGCACGCTCTGACGCGTCATTCCGAGGTGGACGGGGTTTACGCCACCGGCTCGGTGACCCGCGCCGACAAGATCCATCCGGGTTATTCGGACATCGACCTCGTCGTTTTGACGCGCATTCCAACAGCCAGCGTCGAGGCCGACCTGCGCGAGCGGCTCCGGCGCGATCTCGGCGCAGCGAGCGCTCTCACCGGTGTTTTCAAGCACATCGACTACATCGAAGTCGAGGATCTGCCGTATCTGCGCCGTTTGGGGGATGCCTGGAGTCTGGATCTCGACGCGACATGGCAGTTTCTCGCTGGAGCGAATCGCTTGGGAGAACGGGTCACGGTACCGCCTGCCAAGCGTCGCCTCGAGCAGCTCATGAGCGCCTTGCGCCGCTGGCAGGGCTCGAGCTCCATGCTGGCAGACACCGAAAATGGTCGTGGCGTCGCTTCGAACCTGATCGGAGCGAGGCGCACCCTGGTGGACGCCCTTTCCGCCTGGCTGGATCGACCGCGGCTGGAGCCGCTGCCCGAGCTCCTTCAGGCGATCGGAGCCCGTTCGTTCAACTGCGACGCACTCCGATTGTTCGCTCGGGACCCGGAACGCGCCGCCATTTGCGACCCAAACACGGTAACTGACCTCGTCGTTGCCAGTCTCGAAGTCCTCGAGCAGTTCGCGAGCGAAGTAACGCGAAACTGGAGCGACGAGTGGTTGCCGCTCTTCGAACGGAGCTCGCCGCCCGCTGCCAGAGAAGACTCGCAGACGGATAATTTCCTGCGTGCTGCGCGTCGCAAGGGCTTCGCGAGCGCGTGTGTGGCCACGAGCCGCTACGGACAGGCAATGCAAGTCGTCTTGGCAGAGGGCGGAGGACCTCGCGACGCGGTATTGGCACTGCAAAGTCTGCTCGCTGCTCTGCGCGAAACTCGCAAGGGCTGGGACCGTCCGCTGCTGCTGACGGCGCCACTGTGGCGAGCCGCCGCGCTACTGCCTCGGGTTCCGGTGACCGGGGACGAATTGGCCGCCTGCCGTCATCCGTCGTGGGCGCGCGCCGTGAATCCGCCCAGGCGACCGAGCTCCGCCGACTGGGACGACGTACTCGTCGGACGCTGCGTGCAAATGTTGTGGGTCCCGCGCGGTCGCACATTGCGCGCGCGAACTCCTCGGCATGCGGCGCTGCGAAAGATGGCGTACGAGGTCCGTGTCATTGCGCCGGCGCTCCAGGCTCTGCTCGCGGGAGAGTCGCCACCAGTGACAGGCGCGGATATCCGTAGAGCGAGCGATCGCATACTGATCGACGAACTACGAGCTTGGTACGAAGACACGCGGCCGCTGCTCCGCGCGCGCTTACGCGACCAATGCGCGGAGTAACGTGCTTCGTCTCGGCTCTACAGCGCGCGAAACGTCGCGGCTCAGCGGCGAGCGTCGTCGGGCGCCTCAGCTGCGACCGATTTACGACCAGGACAGGCGGAGCTCTCTTCGGCGGACGGGGTGTGATCGGGAACGCTTTCGAGAAACCGCTGAGCGTCCCGCAGAGGACGCGAATTTCGCGCATATTGCGGCTTGAATTCGCGCAATTTCGTCATGGCTTCTGCGAAAATGACGCGCGCCTGTTCACTCAAGGCGAACCGCTCGCGTTTGCCGTCGATGCTGCGCGCCGCACGAGACAACCTCGCGACGAACTCTGTGGGTGCTTCTGCGGCGGTAATCGCAAACGCATACGGGCAGGGTCCACCGGTCTGGCTGCTGTCGAGCCGTAGTCGTTCGAACACGCGTTTCGAGCGAACGACACGCTGCCCATAAAACACGGCATCGACGTGGGTCATCACGAGCATGCCCGCGCACATGGCGCAAGGCTCCAGGGTCACGTATCGCGATGGCCCCGCAGCGTGAAGCCCGCGGTCTCGCGCAAGTAAGTCGTGATCAACGTGACCTCTGCGTGGCGCGTGGCGTCGCGCGCCAAATTGACGGCTTGGCGGGCCCAGCAAACCGGCTCATCTGCTGCGTTGACCAGCACGGCGCCGATGTTGGCCCCACGCCGCGGATCGGGACC
>DATHEN010000584.1:0-6683 GCA_035318565.1 Polyangiaceae bacterium | reverse complement strand
GTCGGCCTCGTGGATCGCGTGCTTTCGCGCGTGGGTGCCAGCGATAACCTGGCGCGCGGCGAGAGCACCTTCATGGTGGAGATGCGCGAAACCGCGGAGATCTTGCGCTCGGCCGGCCGGCGCTCGCTGGTGATCCTGGACGAGATCGGACGCGGTACCAGCACCTTCGACGGCCTGGCGATCGCCTGGGCCGTGGCCGAATATCTGGACGAAGTGATCGGCGGCCGAGCGCTGTTCGCCACGCACTATCACGAGCTGACGGTGCTCGCCGACGCCAGCAAACACGCCGCAAACTACAGCGTCAGCGCGCGCGAGCTCGAGCAGGACGTGGTTTTTTTGCATCGTCTCGTCAAGGGCGCGTCGAGCCGGAGCTACGGCATCGCCGTGGCGAAGCTGGCCGGCCTACCCGAGTCGGTGCTGGCTCGCGCTCGTGCGGTGCTTCAGTCGCTCGAGGCCGGTCAGGAGATTTCCGACCGCAAGACACCCAAACGCAAGACAGCGCCCGATGCGCGCGCCGACTCGCAGCTCGATCTATTCGCGCCGGCCACGGACACGAGCAAAGCCGAGCGCGACGTGCTTCTGACCTTGCGCGAAGTCGACGTGAATCGCATCACGCCGCTCGAAAGCCTGGAGCTCTTGGCCAGGCTGAAACAACGCCTGTGAGCGGTCACCGCAAGCGTTTTGCGGGCGGAATCGCCGTCGAGCCGTCTTCGGGCCAGGCGTGTTTCGGGTAACGGCGCATCAACGCGCGGCGCAACTCCGGGTAGTGTTTTTGCCAGAAGCTCTCCAGATCGCTCGTGACCTGCACGGCCCGCTGGTTGGGTGCGAGCAGCTGAACCGTGAGCGGTACCCGGCCTCGAGCGACACGCGGCGTCTTCTGCATGCCGAAGAAATCTTGCAAGCGTGAGGCGATCCAGGGCGGTTTCCCCGATTCGTAGTGCACCTCGACGGAGCGTCCGCCCGGGAGTTGCAGGCGTTCTGGTGCCTCCTCGAACAGGGCGCGGCGCTGGGCCGGGTCCAGGCCATTCAAGTATGCGCCGGCCAGGTCGAGACCGGCGAGCTCGCCGAGAGTCGTGCAGTCCTGCGCGGCGCGTTCGAGCAGCTCGAGGTGCGTGTCATCTCGCAAGCGGGGCAGCGAGAGCTCGGGCAGCGCTTCAGCCAAAAATTCGACGCGCGCGGCGAGCTCCGCGCTGGCTTCGAGCTGCTGCGCGAGGCCACCCTCCAGCGCGGCGCGCGCGAGCACGCGTGCCGCTGCAGGGGAGGGGCTCGCCGGCGTTCGCGTCTCGTCGATCACCACGGAGCCCAAGCTCATGCGCGTTTGACGTTCCACTCGCTGCATCTCGGGGTTGTACACGAGCTCGTCACTTTCACTGAGCGCGCCGGCGCAGGCTTCGAGTAGCCATTCCGGTTCGATGGCGCTGGCCAACCGCACCACGTTGCTGGAACGCGTGCCGCTGCGATGCTCTTCCACGTCGAGCGCTACGAGCAGCGTTGCGTCGTGAACCACGCTGAGCTCGGAGAGGCGCGCCACGGAGCCATTGGCCAGCACGAGATCGCGCTCTTTGCGCCGGCGACGTCGCGCGACCCGATCGGGGAACGCGTGCAGAACGGACATTCCCAGCTCGACTTCGCGGTCGAGCTCGTCCTGGGCGTCGTCGGCTTTCGCGCGCGCGAGCCGCGCGAGCTGACGGCTTGCGCGTTCCACTGCCTGCACGCTGCGCGCGTCCAGGGCGAGCGCGCGCAAGCGGCCGGCGTTGAAGCGCGCGGAGCGCGCCTCCAAGAACGATTCTGCCCGCTCGAGCAGATCGGAGGGTCCGGAGACGAGATCGACAGCGCCGCGGCGCGCTCCGCCGCGCGCATCGATGCGGATGTCGCGCTCACCGAGCAGCGCCGCGCACAGGCAGGTCAAGCTGGCTATTCCCTGGCGCTGGCCTTCGACCACCAGCCGTGAGAGCCGGGGGTGTAAGGGAAATTCCAGCATACGCCGGCCCGCGTCGCTGATCGCTCCAGAGTCGTCCAATGCACCGAGCGCGCTGAGCAGCGCCGTGGCCGCCGTTAGACTTTCGCTTTCGGGTGGGTCGAGCCAGCGCAGAGCACCGGCGCTGCCGAGGCCGAAGCCGTGCAGCATCAGTAGCATCTCACTCAGATCCGCGCGGCGGATCTCCGGCACGTCGTGCTCTCGGCGAGCCTCGTAGTCGCCCTTCGTATACAGCCGCAGCACACGCCCCGCGCGCGTACGGCCGGCGCGGCCCGCGCGCTGCGTGGCGGATGCGCGGCTGATCTTTGCTACGCGCAGCCGAGGCAGCCCGGTCCAGGCGGAATACTCCGCGCTTCGGAACAAGCCGCTGTCTATGACGGTGGTGACACCCTGAATCGTGACGGAGGTCTCCGCGACGTTCGTCGAGAGCACGACCTTGCGTCGCGCGGCCGGTTCGAGCGCGCGCACCTGCTCGTCGAGCGGCAGCTCGCCGTAGAGCGGTAGGACGAGCACCCCGCTCTGTTCGGCTAGCTCCGTCAGCGCTTCGCGGCAACGCGCGATCTCGCCGGCGCCGGGTAAGAACACCAGAATGTCGCCCTGCTCGTCTTCTGCAAGCGCGCGCCGCACGGCACTGGCCACTTGTTTTTCGAGAGGTCGCTCGTCCGGTTTCGGAAGATGCTCGATACTGACGGGATAGAGCCGGCCCTCGCTGCGGATGCGCGGACAGCCATCGAGATACTCGGCGACCGCCTGCGCTTCCAGTGTCGCGCTCATGACCACGAGCTTGAGATCGGGCCGCGTGGTCGCTTGCAGACGGCGCACGAGCGCAAGCGCGAGATCGGTCGCGAGCTGGCGTTCGTGGAACTCGTCGAGTACGACGGCGGCAACCCCGCGCAGCTCGCTGTCGCCGAGCAGTCTGCGCAAGAGGACGCCTTCGGTCACGTAACGCACGCGAGTGGCGGCGCTGGACACGTCTTCGAAACGAACTGTGTAGCCAATGGATTCACCCACGCGCTCGCCGCGCTCGCTCGCCACGCGCCGCGCGGAGAGTCGGGCTGCCAGGCGGCGCGGCTCAGCTACCACCACCTGTCCTGCGCGCAGCCACTCAGCGCTGGCGAGTGCAGGCGGAACGCGCGTGGTCTTGCCCGCGCCGGGCGGCGCCTCGAGGACGATCGCCGGCCCCGTCGCTAGTGCCGACAGAACGTCGGCCAACACCGCATCGATGGGAAGCTCGGCCGGCGACATGGCCGCGCAGTTTGCACGAACTTGGCCGGTCGAGGCTGGCCTGTGCGGGGTGTGGCGAATCCAGTAGCTTCGACCCGCCCTTTCGGCGTGTTTCGCAGCGGCGGCGCGGGACTACCCCCAAAAATCGAGCGTTGTCCAGGTCTTGCGCCTGGGGGCTGGAGACCGCCGCGCGAGCCGCGTGAAAGACCGTCTCTCGCCATTGTCACAATTGAGCTTCCCGACGACTCATGGTTGGCTCCGCTCGCGCCGCGACGGCGCTCCGTTCGGAAGCACGAGAAACAGCATGTTCGGTAAAAGCAAAGCGAACGATCCATTCTTTTCCGCATTCACGCGGCACGCGGAGGTGAGCGTGCGCGCGGCGGCGCTGCTGCGCGAGCTGTTCGAAGAGCCCTCGCGTTCAGCGGAATTGGCCAAGAAGATCAAAGAGGCGGAACACGAAGGCGACAAGATCACGCACGACACCATCGCGCGCTTGCGCAGCCAGTGGATAACGCCGCTCGATCGCTCGGACATCCACGCGCTCATTACCGAGCTGGACGACGTGCTCGACGTGATCGAGGCCATCGCCGAACGCGTGGTCTTGTTCGACATTCGCGAGGTCTCTCCGATCGCCATGGAAGCCGTGGGCGCGCTCGAGGCTGCCGTGACGGCCATGCGCAATGCCGTGATGCTGCTGCCGGAGAAGGGCGGCAAATCGAAGGAGATCCTGGAGCTCTGCGTCGAGATCAACAGCTGGGAGAACAAAGCGGACGCGCTGTTCCGCTCTGCCATCGGTGAGCTGTTCAAGCCCGGACACGAGCCACTGTTCGTGATGAAATGGCGAGAGCTCTACGACAAGCTGGAGTCGGCGACTGACGTGTGTGAGGACGTCGCCAACACGCTCGAGGGCGTGGTCATGGAGTATGCGTAATGCTGTGGGCGCTGGTGGCCATCATAGCGCTCGCTCTGATCTTCGACTTCATCAACGGCTTTCACGACGCGGCGAACTCGATCGCCACGGTGGTGTCCACGCGCGTGCTGACGCCGCGGCTCGCGGTGCTGTGGGCGGCGTTCTTCAATTTCGTCGCGTTTTTGTTCTTCGAGACCCACGTCGCGAGCAACATCGCCAAGGGCGTAGAGCCGGGTGTCGTCTCGCTCACGATCGTGGGCGCCGGTCTGTTCGGGGCGATCGTGTGGGATCTTTTGACTTGGTGGTGGTCGCTACCGACCTCGTCGTCGCATGCGCTCCTCGGGGGGTTTGCCGGTGCGGCCGTGGTGAAAGCCGGATTCGGCTCGCTGGACGGTAAGTTCTTCCTGAACATGGCGATCTTCATCGTGCTGGCGCCGCTGCTCGGCATGGCGATGGGCGCGATCTTGATGCGTGTGTTGATGCGCCTCTTCGGCAAGCGTTCGCCGCGGAGCGTGGACAAGTTGTTCCGCCGCGGCCAGTTGCTGTCTGCCGCGCTCTATTCCCTCGGGCACGGCGGCAACGACGCCCAGAAGACCATGGGCATCATCATGGCCGCATTGGTCGCGACCGGGCACCTCGTGGTAGCGGCCGATGGCGAATTGCACGTGCCGCTGTGGGTGGTGCTTTCGTGCCACGTGGCCATGGCGCTGGGCACGATGATGGGCGGCTGGCGTATCGTGCGCACGCTCGGTATGCGCGTGACGAAGCTGCAGCCTGTCGGCGGCTTCGCAGCCGAGACCAGCGGGGCCGTGACCCTGTTCATGGCGACCGGCCTCGGCATTCCGGTGTCGACCACGCACACCATCACGGGCTCGATCATGGGCGTTGGAAGCGTGCGCAAGCTGAGCGCGGTACGCTGGGGCGTGGCGCGTCGCATCGTGTGGGCGTGGGGCCTGACAATCCCGGGTGCGGCGGCCATCAGCGCGGTCACGTACCTGCTGGCGCGGGCAATCGGCGTGCCGGGCTGAGGTATCCGATGGCCCAGGCTGCCTTGTTCGACATGGATCGTACGCTGATCCGCAAGGATACGGCGACGCTCTACACGCGCTACCGGCGCGACATCGGCGAAGCCAGCTGGCGGGACACCGTGCGCGTGGCGTACTGGCTCTTGCAGTACACGCTCGGTGTCATCGACGCCGAGCGGGTAGCCGCGCAGGCGCTGCGCTCGTTCACGGGCAAGGCCGAGTCGTGGATGGTGAGCACGTGCGAGGAGTGGTTTCAGGGCTACGTCCTGCCGCACGTCTGCGAGAAGGGTCGGGAGGCGGTGGCGCGCCACCGCGAGCGCGGTGACATCGTCGCGATCGTGACGAGCGCGACGCCTTACGCCGCCCGCCCACTGGCGCGCGAGCTCGGTATCGATCACGTGGTCTGCACGGAGCTCGAGGTCGACGACGCGGGCTGCTTCACGGGACAGGTGCGGCGGCCCATGTGCTACGGCCCCGGAAAAATCGAGCTCTCGCAGCGTATCGCGCAGACGCTCGGCTTCAGCCTCGAAGAAGCGACGTTCTACTCCGACAGCATCACCGATCTGCCGCTGCTCGAGCGCGTCAAGAGCCCGATTGTCGTGAATCCGGACGCCCGGCTGCGGCGTATCGCGCAGCGCCGGCGCTGGCCGATCGAAATCTGGTGAGAGCTGGGATCCGGCAACGCCAGAGCTAGCCCTTGATGCGGATCGTCCAGAGCAGCTTGGCGACGTTCTTCATCACGTTCGGGACGCGCTTGAACAGGTTGATGGACGGCGGACGTTTCTCCACGACGCGCACGGGAATCTCCACGACTTCGAGGTTGGCGCGGTAGGCGCGGATCACGAGCTCACTCGCGAACACGTCTTTGTCCACCAGGCAGGCGTTCACCACCGGCAAGAGCCGCAAGCGGCGAAATGCCTTCAGACCGTGCGTGTCGGTGCCGCGAAATCCGAGCGTCGCGCGCAAGAGCCCGTTGTAAACGATGCTCGCGGCGTGCCGCACCAGCGGCCGGTCGTCTTCGGCGCCGCCAATCAGTTTCGAGCCGATGACCATATCCGCGCGCCTGCCCTCGAGCTGGGCCACGGCGCGTTGATGAAAGTCGACGTCGCACAGGTCGATTTCCTCGCAGATCACCAGCTCGCCCCGCGCCGCCAAGATGCCCATTCGGAGCGCCTTGCCGTAGTTCGGCTCTCCGGCGGACAAGACGCTCACTTCGGGATATTTGCTCTTCAGCTCTTCGGCGATGCTGATCGTGCGATCGCGCGAGCCGTTCTCGGCCAGCAAGATCTCGTAGTTCCAACCGAGCGGCGCCAACCTCTCGCGCAAATCGACCACCGCGGCGTGCAGGATGGCCTCTTCGTTGTACACCGGAATGACGATCGAAAGATGCGGGGCTCGGTCGCTCTCGGGGCTCATGACGCTTTTCTGGCGGCCGAGAGTACAGACTGACGGAGAAATGCCAACATCATTGTGCTCGGTGTCGGCTCATTTCACGCGCGCGCCGCGGGCGCGTTCCGCGACCAGGGTGCAGATCGGGCCGCTGCTC
>DATHEN010000583.1:0-3852 GCA_035318565.1 Polyangiaceae bacterium | reverse complement strand
CAGGTCACCAGCGCCGTTGCTGTCATCCGTTCCGCAGCGACTCAGCCTGTATTCCCCCGGTGCGAGCTCGATGACGACGCCGTCGGACTGGCGCGAATCAACGCCGTTCGCCCAGTCGATCGCGGCTCGGAGTGAGTGGTTGCTGCGATCGTCAGTCGTCGTGACGACGAACCTTGCGTGCTGCTGGCAGGCGCTCAACGCGAGAGGAAGCCAGAGCAGAGCGGATGCCGTCTGTGTTTTGACCGTCCCCCACATGCCCCTGGCAATAGCAGCAATTGCTCGCGGTATCACTCCGCCAAAGGGCCAGCATGAAGCGTCAGGGCCTGTGTTTTTGTAAGCAGCAATGATGATTACGTCATCACTGTTGCTAGCGAGCGCAATTCGCCATGCGACCGACCACCAACGAATTTCGTCCCGACTCCTTGGCCCGATACAGGTGTTGATCCACCTCCTCGAGAAACAGCAAGGGTTCGTCGAGGGGCGAGGGGACGATGGTACCCACGCCAATGCTGATGGTCACGGACGACGCCACCCGCGACTTGGGGTGCGGAATTCGTTCCGCGAGCAGCTTGCTCCGGCAGCGCTCGGCGACGTACTCCGCGCCTCTTTCGTCCGTCTCCGGCAGCACGAGCGCGAACTCTTCACCGCCGAAGCGAGCGAGAAAGTCACGGGGCCGCGTTGCTCCCGCATTCAGGGCGCGCGCCACGCGCTTCAAACACCCGTCTCCCTGAAGGTGACCAAAATGATCGTTGTAAGCTTTGAAGTAATCGACATCGATCATGAGAAGTGAGAGCGGCACCTGGTTACGGCGCGCCGAGCTCCACTCCACTTGCAGCACGGAGTCGAAGCGGCGCCGATTGGCGAGCCCGGTCAGCGCGTCCTTGAACGAAAGCTCGCGTAGCTCTCGCTGAAGCTTCAGGTGCTTTTGCTCGGTCCTCTTGCGTTCACTGATGTCGAACATGAACCCGATCAGCGTATCCACCGAGCCATCCGCGTTGCGCACGACATGCACCACGTCCCGGAGCCAAATGTAGTCACCATCGGTGGTGAGTGCGCGGTAGTCTGCTTCATGATCGACGCCGGCGTTCGACTGCTCCACACAGAAGTCCACGACGCGCTGCCGGTCGTCGGGGTGAATGCGCCGGGCCCAGTCTTCAACCGTGACCCAGCTCTCGGCCGACCAACCCAGCAGGGCCTCGATTTGCGGTCCGATGTACGCGAACCGCTGAGTACTCCAGTCGATCCTCCAGGGAATCGCCTTCGTCGATACGAGCAACGTCTCGTAGATGACGGGGTCTACTTCCGTTTTTGCCGTCATCGTTGCATTCCCCTGTCTGAATGGGCGCCCCCCGCCCAGGCGTACGACTGCGAAGGCCCTTCTCGGTCGTCGTAGTCAATACGCTGGCGGCGCGCGTGCTCCCACGCCTCTCGCGAGCTCGACATGAACGCCAAGAATAACCCACTTCGGAACCACCCCTCAGAAAAATGTAGAAGCGTCCCGCATTGAGATGGGTGTGTGCGAGGACTACACGAGTAGCGCACGTTTCTGCGTCGCATCTACGTCGCGAGATATTCGGCCGTTTCGCCTGCGTTGGCGTCAGAATCGTGACGTCGCGCGCTACGGCACAGGGCGTCAAACGGGGCGACTTGTTGCGCATTGAGAACGAGCGCGAGCAGCTCTTCAAGGTCGGAAGTTGGATGCGCGCTTGGCCGCTTCGTGAATCCACGGGAGCGCAAGGTCGTGTGTAGGAACCCCGCAACTCGGACGCTCACGGACCGACGGCAGGGCGCATCCATGCGTCTGCTCTTCGACCACGGTACGCTCGTTCTCGCCGAAACGCCGGACATCCAGCTCGACTTCGTTCCGGGCTTGCTGTGGGATCCACGGGTCGGACTGTTTCGCGCTCCCGCTCATCGCTATGTGGATGTGCTGGATGCGCTGCGAAGTCGCGGAATCGTCTTCCGGAACGAGGTGCGGCGCGAGCTCATGGCTCCGCCGGGCTCATGGGATTTCGGTGAGCTTCGGCCGTATCAGCGCGCGGCGCTGTTTTCCTGGGAGCTCGGCGGGTGTCGCGGCATCGTGGTCATGCCCACGGGCAGCGGCAAGACTCGCGTCGCCATGGCGGTGCTGGCGGCGGCCGGTTCTCGTGCCTTGTGCCTGGTGCCGACGCGCGCGTTGCTTCAACAGTGGTTGGTCGAGCTTTCGGCAGTTTACACGGGTCCAATCGGGCGCCTCGGGGACGGCCATTTTTCCGTCGAGTCGATCACGGTGGCGACCTTCGAAAGCGCATACCGCCACATGCCGCGCATGGGTCACCAGTTCGAGCTCTTGATAGTCGATGAGGTGCATCATTTCGGCACGGGCATGCGCGACGAAACGCTCGAGATGTGCGTTGCCGGACAGCGTTTAGGTCTCACGGCCACGCCGCCGGGCCAGTCCGCGCTGGTCGCGCTCGAGCATCTGGTTGGCCCGGTCAACTATGAGCTGCGCGTCGGAGACTTGGCGGGCAGGTGGCTCGCTGACTTCGACCTCGTGGCGATTCACGTGGGGCTGAATCGGGACGAGCGCGCAGCTTACGCCGCCGACCAGCGCTTGTTCTCGGACGTGAACCGGCGCTTTCGGCAGCTGCATTCCCAGGGAACGTGGCAGGAGTTCGTATCTGCGGCGTCGCAGTCGCCGGAGGGACGCGCGGCGCTCTCGGCGTGGCGGCGCATGCGAAGGTTGGTCGGCTTCACCGAGGCCAAGGCGGAAGCCGTTCGCGTGCTGCTCGCGCGGCATCCCGGCTCTCGGGTGTTGGTTTTCACCGCAGACAACGCCGCGGCTTACGCGATTGCTCGCGAGCACCTGATCATGCCCATTACGTGTGATATTTCGCGTTCGGAGCGGGAGCGTGCGCTGGCGGCGTTTCGCAGCGGAGAGCTGCGAGCCTTGGTGAGCGCGCGCGTGCTCAATGAAGGGATCGACGTACCCGAGGCGGATGTCGCCATCATCGTCGGCGGTACGCAGGGCGAGCGAGAGCACGTGCAGCGCGTTGGGCGGCTGCTGCGGCCCTCGGCCGGCAAGCGGGCCATGGTGTACGAGCTTGTCACCGTGGCCACGAGCGAAGTACGGAAGGCCGCAGAGAGGAGGCGAGGCCTTGCTGCCGCAAGCGTTGTGCCGGCTTAGTACGCGGCTCGAGGGAGAACGCCTCGTTCCGCAGTATTTCGGCGAACGCGACGAGCGTTGGCTGAGTGCGCTGCTGGACGAACACGCGCGCTTCGTGGGACAGCGAAGAGAGGCGCTGCGCGCGCGGCTGCGCGAGCCGCTGCCGGTATTCGCCCCGAAGGTGAAGCTGAGCGCCGCTATCCACGTGCTCGATCGGCTCGGTTGGAGTCGCCCTGACGCAGGTATTCCTCCGCGCGAGGCGCGCTTTTCGTTGTTCCGCTCCGCGGCCGCGGGCCGTGCGCCGAGAGATCTCGTGCTCGGCAGCGTGGCGAGCTCACTCGGTGTGAGCCCGGCCGAGCTCGAATCTGCGCTGTTTGCGGACTTGCCGCACGAGCAGCGGGTGGCGGAGCTTCCCGAAGACCTGTCTTCCCGGAGGCTCGCCGTGCTCGTCAATCAGGCGCTGATTGCCTCACTCTTGCGCTGCGCGGCCCGCGTTCGCATCACGGCATGGGGAAACACGCGCGCGCTCGTGCGGCATGCGCGGCTGTTCGGTCTCATCTGTGTCGTGACCCGGGCGCCCGAAAGCGCCAAGATGGAGGGTCTGCGCGCGAGCTTGTCCAGCGCTGCCGCGGGGCTCGATGCCGCCGAGCGCGAGCAGCTTCAGGGCTTGCAAATGGATCTGTCTGGGCCGTTCGCGCTGTTTCGGC
>DATHEN010000582.1:0-3257 GCA_035318565.1 Polyangiaceae bacterium | reverse complement strand
GAAGACGAAGACGAAGACGCTGAAGAGGAAGACGAAGAGGAACCCGACGAGCTCACCCGCCGTGCGCGCGAAAAAGCGCAGCCAGCGTCTGACGACTGGCTGCCAGAATGGGCACCCTGGGCCGTTCTGATGGTGCTCGTTCTGCTCGGCTTTCTGGGATTCGTTGGAGTGTTCTCGGGCCGCTCAGCCGAGAGCGGCGAAGAGGCGGCGCAAGAGCCTGCTGCAGCGAATGCCGACAACGCCGAACCGACACCTCAGGCAGCACCCGCGGAAGGTGAAACCGACGACGTCGAGGCCAGTCACCTGCTCGTGATGTACAAAGGTTCGATGCGCGCGCCCCCGACCGTCACGCGCACCAAGGACGAGGCGAAGAAGCGTGCGGAAGAGGCGCTCGGCAAGGCCAAGGGGGGGGCGGACTTCGCGAAGCTTGCTGGCGAGTACTCGGACGAGCCGGGAGCTGGGAAACGCGGCGGCCAGCTCGGTCGCTTCAAGCGTGAAGCGATGGTCAAACCGTTCGCGGATGCGGCGTTCGCGTTGAAGCCCGGACAAGTTTCGGGAATCGTCGAAACGGACTTCGGTTACCACGTCATCAAGCGCACTCGCTGACCGAGCCCGAAGCAAAATAGACAGATGCCTGTATTCCAAGCGAAGCCCGAGCTCCTCGGGTTCTTGTTGCTGATGCTTTGCGCCGGTTGTGTGGTCACGACGTACGAGGGGCCGGGTGAGCCGGCGCGCGTGGCCAGCGCGCCGCCGCCCCCTTCGCGCGGCAAGCCGAGCCCCAGCGAACCGATTGCAACGAGCCCACAGCGCGCACCCGAAGGCGAAGCGCGCGCAGCCACGGACGGGGGCGCCGAAGCCAGCGTTCAGGCGAGCCACATTCTCGTGGCGTACCAGGGCGCCATGCGCGCGCGGCCGACAATCCTGCGCAACAAGGAAGAAGCCCGCAAGCGCGCCGAGGAAGCGCTGGCCAAGGCGAAGGGCGGAGAGGACTTCGCGAAGCTCGCCGGCGAGTACTCGGATGAGCCGGGAGCGGCGGAGCGCGGCGGTAGCATCGGGCGTTTCCCCCGCTCTGCCGTGGTGCGTGAGTTCGCCGATGCCGCGTTCGGGCTGAAGCCCGGCGAGATCAGCGGCATCGTGGAAACGCCGTTCGGCTACCACATCATCATGAGGACCGAATAGCGGCTACTGGCGTAGCAGGTGCTTGGCGATCACCATGCGCTGCACCTGACTCGTGCCCTCACCAATCTCACAGAGCTTGACGTCGCGCAGGTGCCGCTCGATGTCGAAGTCGCGCATGTAGCCGTAGCCGCCGTGGATCTGCAGGCAATCGTTGCAGACCTTCGTGGCCGTCTCGCTCGCGAATAGCTTGGCCATCGCGGCCGCGGACGAATAGGGCCGGCCCTGATCGCACAGCCACGCGGCGCGGCGGATCAAGAGCTCGGCAGCGTCGAGCTCTGTCTCTGCGTCGGCCAGCATGAATTGCAAAGACTGAAACTCGGCGATCGGCTGCCCGAACGCGCGCCGCTCGCGCGCGTAAGCGAGCGCCATCTGTAGCGCACCGCGGCCGAGCCCCAGAGCCATGGCCGCGATCGAGATGCGGCCGCGATCCAGAATACGCATCGTGTCCTGAAACGCCTGATCGATCTCGCCGAGCCGCTGTTCGTCGGAAACACGCGCGTCGCTCAACGTCAGCTCCACCGTGTCGCTCGAGCGACAGCCGTACTTCAACAGCTTCTTGCTCGCGCTGAAACCCGGCGTACCCCGCTCGACGATGAACGCCGTCATGCCACGCTGCGCGGAGACGTCGCGATTGGTGCGCGCCAGCACCACGCAGAAGCCGCCGACCGAGCCCTGTGTGATGAACATCTTGGCGCCGTTCAGCACCCAGTCTCGACCATCGCGCACTGCAGTCGTTTGCAGCGCCGCGCTGTCGGATCCCGATGCCGGCTCGGTGAGCGCCCAGGCCGCGAGCCATTCGCCGCACGCGGCTTTGGACAAGTAGTGACGCTTCTGCTGCTCGCTTCCGACGGCCAGAATGTGACCAGTGCCGAGGCCGTTGTGACTGGCCACGGTCAGCGCCAGCGAGCCGTCCACGCGCGCGCATTCCTCCACGCAGATCGCGTAGGCCTGTGTGTCGAGACCGGAGCCGCCGTACTCTTCCGGAATACGAATGCCGAGCAGCCCGAGCTCGGCGAGGCGCGGCACGATCTCGTGCGGGAAACGCTCTTCCTCGTCCCACACCTTCGCCTTGGGCCTGATTTCGCGTTCGCAAAACTCGCGAACGGTGCGCTGCAGGAGCTGGTGCTGTTCCGAGAGCTCGAAGTTCACAGCGCGAGTATACGGCTACTCTGCGCTCTTCGCTCGCGCACTCGCGTCAGGCGCGCCGGCCGGATCAGTGAGGGCCGCGCCTGCGCCCGTGCCGTCCGCGGCACGTTTCAGAACTTCGAGCTTCTGTTCCTGAGAGAGGCTCACCTTGCTGATTTCCTCGGGTGATGTGTCGCCGCCGATCACACTGTCTTCGTCCCCCACCCCGATCACGCGCTCGCCCTTGCGGGTGACGACCCAATTGATTTTGGGATCGGCGTCCTTGATGCGCACGGAGAACGCCAGACCCTCGACGGGTGCGTTTTTCAGATTCTTTGCGCCATCCAGCTTCTTGAGCGTTTTCATGACGTCCTTGGCCGAGTCTTCGTCGGGGCGTACCACGATGAAGACGCGCCAGCGTTTGTCAGCGTCTTTGTAGTAGCCCATCGCCCCCGGGCCCGCGCCGGAGATCCCGAGCACGTCCTTGGCTTCGTAGTGAATGCCCATGTTCACGCGCTGGGCTTCCGGCAACGCCGAAACGGCGCTGGGAGGCTGTTTGTCGCCGGGTAGTTTTTCTCCGAGGTCCTTGGCCAGAGTCGGCAGCGCGCGCGCGCTGGACGCCTTGAGCTCATCGGGCGACTCGAGCTCGTTCGTGTAACTGAGCTCGGCCACGTGCGTGCCGCGCCAGACGTACGCGATGCCCGTACCGAGCGCTCCGGCTCCTCCGGCTTCGAGCTTTGCCGGTGCCGCCTCCGCCGGATCCGCGTCCGCGATCACGCGCTTGGTGAAGAAGGCGTACGCGCCGTCCTTGTTCTCGAAGCGCGACAAGTTCACGTTCACGGCGCCAGGCGATCCTTTGCCGTCCACGTAGCGCAACGTGACCACGCGCTTCAGCCCGTAGGCCTTGTAAACCTCGCACTCGCCGTCGAACAGCTCCGTGCAAGCTTTGTCGA
>DATHEN010000581.1:0-5105 GCA_035318565.1 Polyangiaceae bacterium | reverse complement strand
CGCTTTACGGAGACTGCGTGCGTGAGCTCGACGGCGCAGAGTCCTCCGGCTTCGTGCCCTGAGCATCGGCGCTCAGTGGCGCGTCCAAACCTGCGGTCCGGCGAATAGCGCGCCACAGCTCGGGGCGCCCCGCGTGGGTTTTGGCCGAGTAGCCGTAAACGGGCACGCCAGTGCTACGCTTCAAGGCGGAGACCGCTGCCGCTTGTCCGCTCGTCGGAACCTTGTCGAGCTTGGTGGCCGCGATCACGCAGCCGAGCTTGCGGCGCGTCACGCGCGCGGGGCCGGCGAGTAACTTCAAGAGATCGCGATCGTCGTCCTCGAGCCCGCGGCGCACGTCTACGAGCAAAACCACGGCAACGAGCGCGGGCCGACTGAGGAGGTAGTACTCCATGAGCTGGCCCCATTGCGCCAGCTCGGCTTTGGAGCGCTTGGCGTAACCGTAGCCCGGCAGATCGATCAATTTGAGCTGCAGGCCGTCGGCCGCGCGGGCGTCGAAGATCGATACCGTGCGCGTGGAACCGGGTTTGGAGCTGGTACGGACGAGGTTTTTGCGCGCGAGCAGGCTATTGAGCAAACTGCTCTTGCCGACGTTCGAGCGACCGGCAAAGGCGATCTCGACGCCCGTGGCGGGTGGCAATTGATCCGCGCGCGTCGCGGCAGCGACGAAGTCGGCAGCCACGATGCGCAGCGCGGTTTCATAGAAGTCGGCAGGCATGGAGCCTGAGGGCTACCACATTGGCGTTAGCGCCGCCGCTGAACGGCTGCGACAATCGTCTCGAGCTCCGCGCTTCGCACCAGCCGCGCGCCGATCAAGAAGACCACTGCAAACGCCGCTGTTCCAGCCAGTCCCGGCAGCGCGCGCGCCAGAGCGCCGGATCCCGCGGGCGCTTCGAGCCAGCCGGCCAGCCCGCGTGCCAGACACGCGGCGGGCACGGCCGCGGCGCAGGTTTTCAGCATGGATACGCCGATTTCGCGTGAATGCAGCTGCTCGAACTTGCGCCGGAGTAGCCACCACAAGAGCAGCATCTGCGCGAGGCTCGCGCCGCTCACGGCCAAGCTGATGCCCACGTGGCCGAGCGGTGCGCGCAGGCCGATTGCCAGCGCCACGAAGACGAGCAGGTCGAACGCCGCGACCATCACCGGCGTGCGCGTGTCGCCGAGCGCGTAGTACACGCCGACCAGCTGGCGCACGGCAGCAACCATCCAGATGCCCAGACCCTGCGCCAGAAGGGCGCGTGCCGTCTCGCGAGACGACAGTGCGTCGAACTCGCCGCGCTCGAAAATCAACACCACCAGCGGCTGGGCGAGTGCGGCCACCAGTACCGTGGCTGCGATGCCAACGAACAACGCGAGGCGCATGCCGAACGCGAACGTACGTTCGAGCTCCGCGTGTTCACCGCGAGCCGCGAGCGCTGCCAGGCTGGGCAGGGTTGCGGTCTGCAGCGCCATGACGAAGATGCCCTGAGGGAAGTCGCAGAGCCGCAGCGCCCAGCCGAAGTAGCTCTGCGCTCCGACGTCTTGCTCCGAGAGCAGGCGGCGCGCTATCACGACGTCCAGGTAGTAGACGCCGATACCAATCAACACAGGCCCCATGCGCGTGAGCGCGTCCCGCACACCCGGATGTTTCAAATCCAGGCGTGGCAGTTCGAGGTAGCCGATCGCCTTCAAGCTCGGCCATTGCGCGACGACTTGCAGCACGCCGCCGATCAGCGCGCCGAGCGCGAGCGCGAGCGTCGGATCCACGCCGCGCTCGGAGAGCGGACCGGCCAGCGCGAGCGCGCAGGCGATGAACGCGACGTTCAGCAGCGCGGGCGCGAAGGCCGTGACCACGAAGCGCTTGTGCGTGTTCAGCGCGGCCACGCCGAGCGCTGCCGTGCCCATGAAGAAGATGTACGGAAACACCCAGCGGGTGAGCTCCACCGTGCGCTCGTACTGGCCCGGGTGCGCGCGAAAGCCACCGGCGAACAAGAAGACGAGCTCCGGCGCGAAGTACATGCCGGCCAGGGTCACGAGCGTGAGCACGGACAGCGAAAGACCGCGCAAAGCACGAAACGCGCTCTGTGCAGCGGCATCGCCCTCCTGCTCGCGGGTTCGGGCCAGCACCGGCAGCACGGCGCTCTGTACGGCACCCTCCGCGAGCAGCTGGCGCAGCACGTTTGGAATCGTGAACGCGATGAAGAAAGCGTCCGTCGCCGCGCGCGTGAAAGTCGCTGCGATCACCTGATCGCGAATCAACCCGAGCAGGCGGCTGAACAGCGTGCCCGCCGCCACGATGCCGGCGCGACCCGTGATGCGCCGGCGTTCCTCCTGGCCCGCGCTCGGCTCCGGGCTCGCAGAGGTGGTGTCGGCGCTGAGCCCGGTCGCCGCATCTACGCCGGGGACGGCGCGGGGAGACTGGGGTGAGTCCGGCACGGTTCTCGTTTAGCGCGGAGGCCTCTGCTCACCTAGAATTCAGCGCTTCAGGCGCTGCCGACGTGAGCTCGCAACGCGTTTTCGACCAGGGAAAGCGCGGCGTCCACGTCGCAGTCGTCGAGGCTGCCATTCGGGCTATGGGTCAGTGCCGCAAGGCGTGCGCGCAGCGCCCCGTCCAGCTTTTGGCGCGCTCCGCCGCAGGCCCGGCAAATCAGGCCGCCGCTCGCCGCGTCCACGAACGCGGCCTGGCCAGCGTCGCAGGTTTTACCGCAGCGCACGCAGTGCTCGAAATCCAGAGCCCAGCCCAGAGCCCGCAGCAGATGTACACCGAACTCGGCCAGCGCACGGCGCGGAGCGCGCGGCTCGGAGCGCGTGTCGAGCTCATCGAGAAAGTCGCTGATCGCGCGCCACGCGGCGGGCTCCGGTGTCTTGGCGACGCACGCGCGCGCCAGCCACGACAGAGCTCGACCCGCCGCGTCGAGCGCCTCGAGGCTGTTCGTCAACTCCGAACGCGCTTGGTCGATGCTCGCTTCTCGCAGCATGTACAAGTCGCTCGTCGTTCGCTCGTCCAACGCGACGCGCAGCGTGTGCATGGGTTCGAGAGCGCCGGCGAAGCGCCGCTGACTGCGGCGCGCACCGCGCGCCAGAGCGCTCACCTTGCCGAGCTCTTCGGTGAGCAAGGTCAGGATCAGATCCGATTCACCGTACGCAACTCGCCGCACGAGCAACGCGCGCGTCTTGACACTCGCGTGCGCCGTGCCACCACGGGGCACGGGTTCAAACCGATCGCGTGTGCGTGACTCCGCTGCTCGACAACTCTTGCGGCATGTCGTCTCCACGCGGCTTCAGCACGATGCTGAGCGCAAGCGTGAACAGGATGAGCAAGAGCACGAACGCGATTGCCACACCGAAGCGCCGACCGCGCGCCGGCTTGGTGGGGCTCGTGATGGGCAGCGGCGTGACCCAGGCGACGCGGCGGCTGGCGGTGTAGCGAGCCAGCACGTCATCAGTGGAGATACTGAGCGATCGCGCGTACGACTTGAGGAATCCGCGCACGAATACTTCGCCGGGCAGCTCGTCGAACTGGTCGCTCTCGATGCGCTCGACGCTGGACATGGGCACGCGCGTGGAGCGGGCGATCTCCTCGATGCTCATCTGCTTCGATTCGCGGTGGCGACGCAGGTACTGTCCGACCGTCTCCATTTCGGGCCCCAGCCTACTTTAGATTTCGCAGCATGGAGCTGCATTCTTTGCCTGAATTCGTCTTCTGATCGAGCTCCCGGCAGCGCGTCAGGTCGGTGCGAGCGTCGTCGGCTCGCCCGGTCTTCATGAGTACGCGCGCACGTGCCGCGAACGCGTCCTGTAGCGACTTACAGCGGGCATCGTCCGTCTCCAGGGCGCGCGTCAGGGCTGTGAGCGCCGCGCCCAGGTCGCGCTTGCGCTCGTAAGCCAAACCGAGCCGGTAGTTGCCGACGCAAAACAGGGGCTGCGCCGCGATACTGCGCCGGAGGGCGTCGATCGCCATGTCCGTCTGGCCGTGCTCGAGATAGGCCCAACCCAAATTTCCCCAAGCATTTTCAGGGGTCTGGTACAGGATGTCCGCCGTGAGCGTCTTCAGTACGGCGATCGCGTCCGCGTAGCGCTTCTGGTGGATCAGTACGACGGCCAGGGTATTTTTTGCTTCGCGGAATTGAGGGTTCGCGTCGAGCGCCTGGCGGGCGTGCCGCTCGGCCTCGGGCAGGCGACACTCGTCGGTGTTACGTCCGCAAAATCCCAGGTAGATCAGCGCAACCAGGTGCGCTGCCTCGGCGTTGTGCTCGTCCAGCTCCACGGCCTCGAGCGCGTGACTGAGCGCTTCGCGCGATTTGCCCTGGCGAAGCCAGAGGTCTCGAGCCACGTCGTACTCAGCCTCGCTCATGCGCTCGGGGTCCTGTCCTCCGGGCGACTTGGCCTGCCCGGAGCAGCCCAAGAATAGGCAACAGGCGATGACCCACGGCAGGGCGTGGGGTGGGCGCGAGCGGCGCTGCGTGGCCCAGGTCTTCGGCACGCCCGCGGGACTACCGCAGGCGGGAAACCTCGTCAACGCGGTAGGTCTTCGAATTCGTTGAGGTCAGCGACGCGCCGGGCGGCGTGAGGTCTTGCCGTCGCCCGGCCCTTCGCCTCCCACGATCTGCTCCTTCAAACCGATCAGCCCGAATAGCTCGCGTAGCGCCGCCAGGTCCGTGATTTCCACGCGCTCCTCGACGATTCGGACGTAGCCGCCATCGCGCAGGTCCTGGACGTTCCGCTTCACGGTTTCCACGTCCAGCCCGACGCGCGTAGACAAATCCATGGGCGACACGGAAAGCGAGGCCGCTCCCTCCGAGCGCCCGCTACTGCCCAACGATTGCTGGGCCAGCTTCAGCAGCGCGACCACGATCTTGGACTGGGTGTCCCGCAGCATCAGGATCTCGATCTGATCCTCGGCGTCCCGCAGCCTGCGGATCACCTGCTGCAGAACGCGGCCGCCGACATTCGGGTTCGCGGTCAGAACCTGCTGAAATGTCGCCGGGTCGAGCACCAGGGCGGCGCCGTCGTCGAGCGCCACTGCGGTCGAGTTGCGAGGCGCTCCGGGCACCAACGCCGCTTCACCGAATAGATCTCCAGGACGGAGCACGCGCAGGCCGCGTTCGATCGCACCCACGCGCTTGATC
>DATHEN010000580.1:0-2102 GCA_035318565.1 Polyangiaceae bacterium | reverse complement strand
TCCAACAACTTCTGCGGCACGATCGACTCCACTGGAGGCTTCATGCCGTAGGAGCGATCGGTGTCGGTCGAACGCTCAGCGCGGCGCTCCGGCCGTTGGTTAGCGCGGCGCTCCGGCCGTTGGTTAGCGCGGCGCTCCGGCCGTTCGTTAGCGCGGCGCTCCGGCCGTTGGTTAGCGCGGCGCTCCGGCCGCGATCCAACGCCCGAAGAGGTCCAGCTCGTCGGCGCGCAGTGGGACGCCCGGCGGCATGATCTGTCCGCTGCCGTGAACCTCCGACTGGGTGCCGTTGATCTTGTGCCAGAGATAGCTCTCGTTGAGCGATCCCGGTTTCACACGCAGCATGGTGGGTACCTGACCCGACACCACACCGACCAGCGCTTCGTAGGCCTCACCCACCTTGAGACTGAAAGGCGCCATCAGCATCGGCGTGGTCTGGTGGCAGCTACACGCCTCGTTGATCTTGGGCTGAATACTCTGCTCGAAGCCGAGCGAGCCCACGCCGGCCATTCCGCCGGCCCCAGCATTGCCGGTGTCCGCGGCCGCGCCTGCCGAGCCATCGGGCCTGCTGTCTCCACCACATCCGAGCAATTCGGACGACGCGGGCGATCCCAGCGCAATGCAAAGTGTGGTGACCCCCATCAGATTGCTCTTCGAATTGGACATCGTGCTTACTCTCCAGTCCATACCCACACTTCACCGCCTATATCATTGCTCGCGCTGTTCGTCTCGGGTTGGATGCTCGTTGCACCGAGCTCCGCCGTCGCCCATCCGGCTGCGGCCGAGGCCCCCTTGTTCGGGATCCCCGGGGATTGCGTCGAGGTGATCGACAAGCGCGAGCAAGCTGCGCTGCACATCGGCTACAACGTGGCGTTCGACGACACCGAGCTGATGCAAGGTGACATCACGCTGCCCGATGCGAAGACTCACCAGTTCTTCGCATTTCGCGGCGCCTTGCTGGCGCACGAATTCGGCTACGAGCTGTTCGAGTTCGCGCCGGAGCGCGATGCGCCGGTGGTGCTGCCGCTCTGGATCTCGAGCTCCGACGTCAAGCGCGCCGCTCAAGCGACCAACACGCTCGACGGGACGGCGTTCTCCGAGAGCGACATCCCGGAAGGCGCGGTGCTCGACGCCAATCTTCAGCTGACGGATGCCTACGTCCGCGTCACCGCCGACGATGCGCGGGTCGCGATCACGCTCGCGCAAGCGCTCAAGGGCGTGGACTGGCCGCTGGGCGAGGTCGCGTCCGGGCTGTACACCTTCGCGGGCTACATCTTCAGCCCGCCGTACAATGGTTGGGCGAAGCGCGCGCGTCTGGTCGAAGTGATCGATGGCAGCGCGCCCGGTCCGGCCGCGCAGCTCGAAACGATCGAGGGCGGCCTGTTTCCGTATCAGGGGCGCGTCGTGCGCGGCTGCCTCGCAACACCCGACGGCAGCCGCGTGCGCGGATCGTTCGCGGTGATCGAGCGTCCCGAGACCGGTTGGATCGAATGGCTGCCGAGCACTGAGGTCGCCTCCGGCGCGCTCGAGCTGTGCTTTCGCGATCCGCGACCCGAGCTGACCGGCTCGTTACGGCTGCGGCTGGACGTCACGACTGCGCACGGAGAGACGCGCAGCTTCTACTCACCCGACACGGTGACCGCGCTGCCCGGCAGCGGCCGCTGCACGCCGAGCGCGACCGTGTGTTGCCCACCGGGCAACGAGCCCGTGCCGTGTGCCGGCGCTGACTGCGCAGGCGACGCAAGCTCGCCACCGGGCACGGCTCGAGACGCCGCGACTGGCGGCGCAGCGCAGCCGTCGAGCGCGGACGCGAGTGGTGGCGCATCGGGGGAGCCGGGCGAGCGCGGCGGGAGCGAGCGCGACTCCGGAACAGCCCAACGCGACTCGGGTTGTGCGGTTCGCGCCCCGTCTTGCGCACATGGCGGTGCAAGTCGCTCTGCGCTCGTGCTGGGGCTCGTGTTCGCGTTCGCGCGCTTGACTCGGGCGCGTCGTCACAGGACAACCGCCAAGGTGGTGTAAAGCTGCGCGGGTTCCTCTGCGTGCGGACACGCAAGCAGAACGGACGAACGTGGGAACGGGATCGTGCGGGATCGAGACCGTTCGGG
>DATHEN010000579.1:0-11347 GCA_035318565.1 Polyangiaceae bacterium | reverse complement strand
CCGTCGCGGCTTTCTTACTCTTTGCGGCACGGCGACGGAGAAGCACGAAGCGTCGGTCGCGCACCCACGGCTCCTTCGCGCGAGTGCGGCCTAAATAGCCGCACCAGCGCGAAGCTGTCGCCGCGCACACGCGCGCCCTCGCTGCGCTCGCCGAAATGCTAGAGCTTGGTCTCACAGACCTGCTGTGTGCAGGCTCCGCCGCGCGGCGCGCAGGTGCTACAGCTGGCGTTGCAGCAGAACTCGCCTTTGCCGCAAACCGCAGAGCCACACGTTACCGGCGCCGGCGTAAACCGACAGGTGCCGTAGCAAACGGTCGGACAGATGTCGCCCGGTCTGCAGCCGGGGGGCCGATTGCAGACTCCGTCTTCCGTGGTGCAGTGCATGGAAGCCGGACACTGGCTGCTCGACGCACAGGGCTTGGCTACGATCACGCTGTCCGTGGCCGCACCGCTAGCCTGTGTAGACTCGTCGCTGTCGGCAATCCCACCGCAGCTCGGCAAAAGAAACAGCACACTGAAGTACGCCCAAATTCGAATTCGATGCTTCATGTTGGCCTCCTCGTGGACGACGCTCCGGCCGAAGGCGCCGCGGGTCGCAGCGAAAGCAAGCGCCACACCAAAGCCGGAAGCGGCTGGGATCGCGCGAAAGGCGCGGTGTTCGCGACCGCGATCGCTGCCGCTCGCAAACTCGGGGTTTCCGGGAGCAAACCTGCGCTGCCAACCTCAGGTTGCATGCGACCGCGTCGCGCAGTGTCCGAGCGTTGCTGGCGCTCGCTCCCCGAACTAAGCGTGACGGACGCGCACGGCGGTTTTTTCGAAAAGGACGGTCAATAGTGGCTCACCCCAGCGAGGCTTCGATTCGCGTCGCCCCATCACTTTGTGCAGCGTGGTTCGCGTGGTGCTCCATCGCATGCGGCCCCGTACCCAACCCGGGGCCATCGACTGGACCGTTCGTCGCGCCGCCCGAAACCTGGACGTGGACGGACGTCTCGGGGATGAAATGCGCCAACGGGAAAGCAACGGGCGTCGGTATCAATCTGACGACCCGCTCTCGCAACGTCCTCATATACTTCGAAGGCGGCGGCGCGTGCTGGGATGCACTCACCTGCTACAAGGCGCAAATGGCCTCGTTCGTCGCGAGCGGCTACGGCCGAACGGAGTTCGACAAGGACATCCAGCGCTCCATGCTGCCGCTGATGCGTGCGGAGCCACAGAACCCGTTCAAAGACTTCAGCTACGTCTTCGTCCCGTATTGCACCGGCGATTTCCACGTCGGCGACAACATCGTGACACACACCGTCGAGGGCGCCGATGCCGGCGGTAGCGTCCAAACGCACTTCGTAGGCGGACGCAACGTGCAAGCCGTGCTCGATCGTGTCGTCGCCACTTTTCGCGATGCCGAACAGGTTTGGATCGGCGGCGTCAGCGCCGGTGGCTACTCCGTGCTCGCCAACTTCTGGCGTTTCAAAGCAGCCTTCCCGAACACGCTCCGCGGCGTCATCAACGACTCCGGTCCACCCATTCAACCACGAGACGAACTGTGGGCCGCGTGGAAAAGCGCATGGAACTGGCAGCCGCCGCCGGGTTGCTCGGAATGCGATGCGCGGCTCGAGGCCTATCTCGATCACGACCACGCGCTCTCACCGAATACACGCTTCGGCCTGTTTTCGTACGAAGACGATCCCGCGATCGCAGGCTACTTCGGCATCACCCGCGAGCAGCTCGTGCAAGCCGGAGCCGGTCAACTGCCCCCGGGTACGCGCCTCGGTTACAGCGCTGACGAGTTTGCCGCGCGGCTAACCGACGTCGAGCATCACATGGACGCGCTCGGAGCCAACAACCGATACATGATCCGTCCCAACTCGAGCGCCGGCCTCGTCCAGCATCTGGTCCTGCTCGACCAACGCGCGGTGTCCCCCTTCGCCCAGGCTCCATCTCCGGACCTCTGGAAGTGGCTCCAGCGCATGTACACGGGCGGCCCAGAGTGGGTGAACGTCACCCCATGAGGCGGGCGTAACCGCTGCACGCGCGGCTCGTCTTTCAACCCTTCGCGAACGCGCGCAGCGCGTCCTTGCCGTTCCAGCGTTCTGCGGGATCTCCTGATTCAGAGAGCTTCTTGGCCAGCGCGCGTGCAGCGGCGGCGAGCTTCGGATTCTTCTTGCCGCCGATGGCCCTGAGCGCCCAGTTGGCCCCCTTCTTGACGAAATTGCGCGGATCGCTCGCCTCACGCTGGATCAGCGCGAGGCCGCGCAGGTGATCCTTCTGGGAACCAGACCCGTGCAGCGCGCAGCTCGCGAGCAAGGCAAATGCGGCGCGCTTGACGAACTCGTCCTTCGCCCCGGCCCATTTCTCGATCTGTTTGAACGCGTGGGGCGTGCGGTCGAACAAGCTGAAGCACGCCGTATCGACGATCGCCCAGTTGTCGAAATCCTTCGCCCAGCGATCCATCTGTGCTGCCGTGACCCGTTTCGGATCGTCCACCATCGTCGCCAGCATACGAGCATCGTGGACGCCTGTGCGCCAGAGAGCATCCGCGAGCTCGTGCTGGACGCCGATCGCCTTGGCCATTCGCCGCAACTTGCCGACCGGCGTTCCGTACACTGGTGCCTGCGTGACGATGCCGTAGCGTGCGCGCATGTCGGCGCGGTACAGCTTCGACGCGTTCTTCTGCAGCTCGCGCAGCACCGAAGCCAAATCGCGTGGCGCTGAGGACTCCGCAGTGTTCTTGGAGGCTTTCTTGGCACTTCTCTTCGGCTTGCCGGCGCCGTCAACCTCGGCCATGGCTCATGCCTACGAAGCCCGTTTGCTCTTGAACATCCCGTCCAATCGCGCGTAGCCGATTTCCATGCCGTCGGTCATGCCGGTCGAGGCGGCGCCGTCGCGTGCTTCCTTGGACGGAAAGCGCATCGTCACGGTCAATGTGGTGATGCCCTTGGCTTCCTCGAGCTCCAAGGTGATCAGCGCGGGTTCGCCCGACGGCATGGCGCCGCCGATATCGCCGGGATCATAGTATTCGTCGTGAACCAGTCGGGACGGGGCTTTCACCTCGAGGAACGTGCCGAAAAATCCGAACTCCTTGCCATCCTCCTCGCTCTTCCAGCGCCACCGGTATGCGCCGCCCGGGCGCACATCCATCTCGCACACCGGCATCGTCCAGCCGGGCGGCCCCAAACTCCAGCGCTGAAGGAGAGCAGGCGTGACGTGCGCCTCGTACACGAGCTCGCGAGGCGCATTGAACGTGCGGACGACGCGGACTTCACGATCGCTAGGCAGTGTGACTTCGAGAGGCATTGAATTACTCCTTGGTTTCTTGCGTTTCTGTTTGCGCAGCGCGCACGTGCACGAAGCACGAAGCACGATCGAAATGACGAGAGGCGAGGGGACGAAGGGCAGAGAGCCGCGCCGACCCGGCCCTCACTTTTTCTTGGCTGGGCTTTGCCTGGCTTTGAGCTCTTCGAGCAGGTCGTCCAACCGCGCGTAGTTTGCGGCCCAAACTTCCCGACAACGCTCGAGCCAATCGATGGGTTCCCTCATCGCCTCACCTTCCAACTTGCGAGGACGCCGCTGCGCCTCTTGACCCATCGAAATGAGGCCCGCGCGCTCCAGCACTTTGAGATGCTTCGAGATCGCGGGCTGACTCATGTCGAAGGGCTCCGCCAGGTCCATGACCGTCGCGTCCCCCCGCGCCAACCTGGCGAGGATGGCGCGGCGGGTAGGGTCCGCCAGAGCCGCGAATTTCGCGTCGAGACGTTCAGAAGGCGTCATGGGCACTCGTTAATAACCAATTGGTTATATTCACGGGCGCCGCGCCGTCAAGGGGATTTCAGCTTCCGGGCTTCGATTGCGCGCGAGGGCGTCGAGCGCCAACGTCCTGGTGAGTGAGCTTTCCGAGCTTGAGATCGATCAGCAGGTAGCACTTGAGGATGACGTTGTAGAAGACGAGGTCCACGTAGAACTCTTCGTCATCGAAAGGCTCGTCGGGTGAGCTGACGAACGCACTGCCGGAGAAGAGCCACGGGCGGAAGTCTCTGCGGTGTACGCGTAGGGACACCATCCTTCGCACGATCGTGTTGGTCGTCGGCTGCGCAGTCAGCGCAGCGATGCGACAAACCTTGTCTGCGGCTGACATTTCAGCGCCGCGTTCAGCGCAATTTTCTGTTGAAGACGGTGAATCGCTGGCGCGCTGGTTACCGTGTCCTCCACGTGGTGGAATGTCTGCCTCCGAAGTGTCGGAGAGAAAGGGGAATGAGCCATGCGTCTGACTCCGATCAAGATTGCTCTCATCTTCATCGCGGTGATCTTTTGCAGCGGCGCGACCTCGTGCGGAAACCCCGACTTGGTCGTGACCCAGATCAACCTCTCGCCGTCGAGCCCCCGCGCTGGCGACCCCGTGACGTTCAGCGCGACGGTGAAGAACCAGGGCACGGCTGCGACGCCAGCAGGAACCATCGTCGGCGTGCTCTTCAGCGTCGACGGGAGCCCGGTGGCCTGGTCCGACACCTTCAGCCAGTCGGTCGAGGCCGGCGCTACCGTCAACCTGACGGCGAACGGCGGACCGAGCGGCGCCACGTGGACCGCCACCTCCGGAAGTCACCAGGTCGTGGCGTTCGTGGACGACGTCAACCGGATCGCGAACGAGAGCAATGAGAACAACAACCAGCTCGCGCGGTCGGTCAGCGTGGGCACCACGGTGTGCACGCCCGCCTGCTCAGGAAAAGTCTGCGGCCCCAACGGCTGCGGCGGCAGCTGCGGCAGCTGCCCGTCCGGTCAAGCTTGCAACACGAGCGGCCAGTGCAGCGTCGTTTCATCCACGCTCCCACCGCTTTGGAACGCGAGCCCGCCCGCGGGCACGAGCCCGGCACCGTCGGGTCCCGTCGCCGGCCGGGCCGGCGAATTCGACACGGGCACCCTGGCCACGAACGAGGTTTGGGACAATTTCAACGGCACGTCCGGATCCAACCCCGACAGCAGGCTTTGGATCGAGGACACCATCAACCAGGGTGGTACCCAGGTTTACAACCCCTCGCACTCGTTCCTGGACGGCAGCGGGAACGCGGTGCTCGAAGCGACTCAAAGCGGGAGCACGATCACCTCGGGTCGCTTCACGAGCCGCACGAAGTTCAACATGCAGTACGGCTGGTGTGCCGCGCGCATCAAGTTCCCGAAGGCCGGCAGGTCGTGGTTCCCCGCGTGGTGGCTGCTCCACGTTGGGTACAACTACAACCCCTACGGCGAAATCGACGTGATCGAGTTTTTTGGCAACACGACCCAATACAGCACACACGTCTACTTCGGTGACGGCCTTCCCTCCCTGGAAGCCAACAAGGCCGTGCCCACATCCCACAGCGGCGGAAACGCGGGCGACGGTTTCCATACGTATTGGATGCAGTGGGAGCCAGATCGCATCCGGATCGGCGTGGACGATCTGATGACCGCGAATTGGACGCCGGCATCCGTCCCCGCCGGCGCCTGGGATCACATGCGGCAGCCGTTCTATTTCATCGCGAACTTCGCCGTCGCGCCGTCCTGGCTACCAGCTCCTCTGCCCACGGACTTCCCGGCGCGGATGGTCATCGACTGGGTTTGGTACAAACCGCTCTGAGCGCCTGACCCATCGTCGAAAAGGCCGTCAAATCCTGCTGAACGGCAGCCCTTACGCCAACGTCGGTAGAACTAAAATCGACGACCCTTCAATTACTGGAAGGGGAGGGAACTGCGACGGTGCTGACGCGACCGCGGATCGTGCTCCGTTCGGCAACACGCGAACTGCGCGTCGGGGGGGAACGCTTTCGAGTCGCGGCATGTGTACGTTGGAGGTCGTCTCTCGCCCACGAGCCTGACGCGCACGTCCGACGCGCTGCATCTGACTTGTCGCAACGTCGACAGCGGCGCTCCTGGCGTGAGCACGGAGACTCTGAGCGGGACAGGCGCCGTGCGCGATCCGGTGAGCGCTCTGGGCGCGAACGCGGCCCGGTCAACGTGCGCTGTTGGGGCTCTGGCCAACTCGGAACGCTCGGCTATGGCAACACGAACAGTGTGGGCGACGACGAAGTGATCGCGCCCCGCACCGTTCGCGCCCCGTGCGGGCACTGTGCGCGAACCTGGGCCGTCCAATTGCCGCTTTCGCAACACGCTGATTGCAGTCCACGCGAGACTGTTCAAAACTGCCTTTTTCAAGGCGCCGCGGCTTTTGAAATGTTGCAATCGCACTCAATTGGATCGAGCCCGGCGCGCACTACGGAGGCTCGTATGGGCAAGTGGTCTTTTGCATTTTTCCGAGGCATGAGCTGGCCACACCGTGCCGGCGTGGCGCTCACCGTGTTGGCACTGGCCACGGCTGCCTGTGATCCGAAGCCCGTCCAGGTCACGACGACGGCGGACGTTGGCAGCGGCTCGCTGCGCGCCGCGATCGACGCCGCGAATGCGGCAGGCTCCGGCGGAGCACGCATCGAGCTCCCCACTGGAACGTACCAGCTCACGCGTTGCGGTGTGGACGACACCAACGGCAGCGGTGATCTGGACATCACCACCAATGCCCCGGTGAGTCTCGTCGCAGTCGGCCCAAACGTGGTGATCGTCCAGACATGCCCCTCAGATCGCGTGCTCGATGCGCGTGGCACCGGTTTGCTGAGCTTGTCGGGCGTAGCACTGGCAGGTGGCAGCGATGTTGACGTCGGGGGAGGGCTGCAGGCGCAGGCTGACGTGATCATGTCGCGCTCGTCCGCTCACGGAAACTCGGCCAAGCTCCGCGGAGGCGGCGTCTATGTGCGCGGCAGGTTGACCTTGACTGACTCGCGCGTGTTCAACAATCGCGTGTCGAACGCCATTTTCTTTCCGGCGCCCGTTTCTGCCTACGTGCCCGGTCCCGTGCACGGCGCCGGAATTCACGCACACGTGGTCGAGGCGCGCAACAGCACCGTGGATGGCAATCAGCTCCTGGGCTGCACGTACCAAGGCAGCATCACTCAGATTCAGGGCATGAGCTCCGGAGGTGGCATCGCGGCGACGAGCGTTTCGCTCGTGAACTCCACGATCAGCGATAACCTCGCTCCGACCTGTCCGGAACCGATGTTTCAACCGGCCATCGGCGTTGCCGTAGCGGCGCAGCAGCTCGCGCTGGATCACGTGACGATCGCCGATAACCTCAACGGCGGCGCCCTATCCGTGTCGGAGCTCAGCGCACACCGCTCTGCCGTACAAAGTGTGTACGCGGTGTGTTCGGCGGGGCTCAGCGTGACAGCCGCCACCCACAACTGGTTCACGGACTCTTCTTGCGCCTTGCCCGCTACCAGCAACCGTCAGGAGAACGTCCCCTTCTTGCTGGCTCCGCTGGCCGATAACGGCGGCCCGGTGCCGACGCGGCTGCCGGGTTCAGCGAGCGTGCTGTTGAACCGCGTCCCGGTTGCGGCCTGCCCGGTGACTCGAGATGCGCGAGGCGTGACTCGCCCGCAAGGCTCGAGCTGTGACATCGGCGCGGTCGAGCTCGAGGCCACGGCCGGAGACGGTCCCGCCGATTTCGCGCTCCGCTTCACCGATCCACCGACGTCGTGGATCCCCGGCAATGAAGGCACATGGAAGGTCACCGTAACGAATCGTGGGCCCAATCCGTCGCCCGTCGTCGTGGTCGTCGATGTGCCGGCAGCGCTCTCGCCACGCTTGGCGACCGCGACCGGGTCGGGGACTTGTGAGCTGGGCGCGCGCACGGTTTGCACC
The DNA here is from genome assembly GCA_035318565.1 of Polyangiaceae bacterium. Lineage (GTDB taxonomy): Bacteria > Myxococcota_A > Polyangia > Polyangiales > Polyangiaceae > DATDJP01. The sequence goes on along the minus strand of DATHEN010000579.1, from coordinate 3,635 downwards.
TTCGACAGAGTGCTGCCAGGCACCAGCCAAACGATCAGCATCGCGGCGGATCTGATCGTACCGATCATCGAGCCCGTGACTTGGAGCGCACGCCTCAATGCGCCGGATTTGGCGCCACCGTTCACGGATGATCAGGCGACTCTGACGACGCCAGTCGTGCCGAACGGCCGCACCCACATGAACGTATCGTCGATTGGTTCGCGCGTGAACGTCGACCTGTTCAGCGATGGCCCTGGTGCTGCGATCGGCACGCACGAGGACCCCATCACGGTGAGCTTCGAACCCGCACCGGGCGTGCGCCTCGTCTCCGACGCTAGCTGGAGGTTTCCGGGTGTGTATTCGCCGAGCGCACTGCGTTTCGCCGGGGTGACTTTTTCGCTGGCCTTCGACGGAGCACCTCCGGCGGTAGTCGGAACCGTACGGCTCTCGCCCGGAATCACCGCGCTGAACGGACCCGCGACGCTACCCGTCAGCTATGTGCCTCCGCCGGACGTGCAGGTGCGCGCCTACCGTTCGACCAGCGCAAGCTCACCGGCGTCGTTCACGCTGGAGATCAGCAACGTCGGCGGCACCATTGCGCGCGAGCCTCGCGCAGAGTTGATCGCGCCATTCGATGCAACGGTCGCCTTCACTCCCAGCGCTGGTTTCATCGAGAAGCATGCGTTCCTGGGGCATTTGCACTATTGGAACATGCCGGACCTTTTGCCAGGCGCGAGGCACACACTGACCGTCAACGTGTCGAATGCCCCGTTCGGTGCGGACTTCATCATCCGCGGTGGTGCTCAGAACGACTTCAACGAGACCAATAACGAAGTGATCCTCGATGTCGGTCCTGCGCCCGATGGGTTCGCGGATGTGGTGGTCAGCAGCGTGGAGGTCCGGGCAGGCGCGAACGCCTCACAGCGCATCGTACGTGCCATAGTCACCAACCTCGGTCCCGCGGCGACTCTCAACGGCTCCCAAGGCTTATCCCTGTTAGGAGTCGATCAGAGCTTGTTCACCTTGGTGAGTGCAACGGCGAGCAGGCCAGGCTGGACCTGCCAACCGTCGTTCTGCCAGTCCACCACTTCGCTTCGCACAGGGACTAGCGTAAGCTTCGACTTCGTAATGACGGGCGACTTCTCCGGGTCGCGCTTTCGGCCGGGCGTGGAGCTCCGTCAGTACGAGGGTCTGACTGTGGACCCGGTGCCGCACAACAACGTGCTGTACGCTCCGTAGCAGGAGCTCTCGACAGGCCTGCGTTTAGCGCGCGGCATTCTGCCGATACCGAAGCTCACCAGGCAGTTGGACGGTAGTCTTTGAGAAACTGCCCCCACACATGGCGGCCAGTGTTAATTCCGTCGAAAATGGGATCTACGATGCGCGCGGCGCCATCAACGATGTCGAGCGGTGGATGAAAGCCATTTTCCGCGGTTTTCCGTGCGGCGATGTGCACGGGGTCTTCGTCCGTCACCCAGCCTGTGTCGACGCTGTTCATGAAGATGCCGTCTCGTGCGTAATCAGCCGCGGAAGTGCGCGTCATCATATTCAGCGCTGCTTTTGCCATGTTCGTGTGCGGGTGTTTATCTGTCTTGAAGCGGCGGTAAAACTGGCCCTCCATGGCGGACACGTTGACGATGTGTTTGTCGAATGTTCGCTCGCGTAACAGGATTGGCTTCAGGCGCGCATTGAGCACGAAGGGCGCTATCGCGTTCACGAGGTGCACTTCGAGCAACTCTACTGTTCCGACCTGGTCGAGCGGGAGGCGCCAGCTGTTCACCGTGCGGAGGTCGACTTGCTGCAGATCGGCGTCGAGCTCGCCCGTTGGGAAAATATGCGCTCCTGCAGCCAGGTCCTCCTGGGCGACGGCGACCTGAGACAGCGCCGGAGCCGCGTGCAAACCGACTGCAAGAGGTGCTCTAGACCCCTGACCGGCAGGCTGAACTCGCAGCGCAGTATGCGCGCGCATCGCCTCGTAAGGAGCCAGAAGAGATCGCGCATGCTCGGGCAGGTTGTGCGAAGACTCGAGCTCTGCCCGCATCAAGTGAGCGTAAAATCCGCTCGGGCGCCGGACCGTCTGGCAAGCATTGTGCAGTACGAAATCGAGGCGTTCGTAACTCTGGCACAGGTGCTGGGCGAACACTTCGATGCTGGGGGTGTGTCTGAGATCGAGTCCGTATATTTCGAGACGTTCCCGCCACTTCTCGAAATCGGACTCGCGCGCGTAGCGTAGCGCCGCATCGTGCGGAAAACGAGTAGTGACGATGACGTGTGCGCCGGCGCGCAGCAGCAATATTGCTGCCTGATAGCCGATCTTGATCCGAGCACCACTGATGAACGCGACCCGGCCGCTCAGGTCGGCAGTTTGTGCGCGCTTTTGGTAATTGAAGTCTCCACACGCACGGCACATCTGATCATAGAAAAAATGCAGCTGTACGCACGGCACCTTACAGACGTAGCAAACACGCTCCGTGTTCAGCCGCGGCGGCTCTGGAAGCTCGACGATCGAGCGCGCCGCTCGGTCAAACACGCCTCCGCTTGCCTCTGACAAGGCCAGCGGATCGGGATCGGGAGTGGTGACCACCGGCTCGAGCCGTTTACGCCGGATGCCAGTGCGCTCGAGCTGCGCCTCGTCTGCTGCGCGGAGCTCGCGGCGCCTCTTTTTCAGGAGCGCGCGCGAAAGCAACCGCTGTTCGTTGCGCTCTGGACGCGATAGACGCCCCGCGGCAGTGAGCAGGCGGTTCCGTTGCTCGAGGGATACTTCGGCGAGCTCTGCACGGTTTTCGACGAGTGTCTCGAGTAGCGCAATGCAGGCTTCGATGCCTTCGGGGGTCGGTCGCATCTGGGCGCGACATGTAGCACTGGGGGCTGGTTGCGCGGCTTCAGCGAATCGAATCGGGCGAAAAGCGCGATGCAAATCGCGTAGATACAGCTCGAGTGCGATCTCGCCTGCGTGATCTAGCGTGAATTGCGTGTCGGTTTCGTCCGGCTCGGCGAGCCCCTCGCGCGTGTACGCTCGCGAGGTGACCGCCGACCCGACTCGCATCAGCGTGACCGCGAAGGTTTCCGCGTACTACCGCAAGTTCTCGGACATCGCGTTCGCCGCTGAAGTGGCCACGCTGATCGGTGCCGACGACGCGTTCGCGGAGATCGTGCAGAACCACGGGTTGCAACGCGACAAGCTGACGTTCTACGCTCCGATGTTCGAGGCTCGCTACAAGAGCGTCACCCAGCTCATTCGCAAATCAGGTGCCTCGCAGGTGCTGGAGCTGGCCAGTGGATATTCGTTTCGCGGGCTCGACCTCGTGCGGGATGGATCGCTCCGCTACGTCGAGACGGATTTGCGCGATGTCATCGCGACGAAGCTCGACCTGCTCGACGAGGTTCGGCAGCGGCACGCGATCGCGCCGAACCCCTTGCATGTCGTGGCGGTCGCCGACGCGCTCGACCTCGAACACCTGCGAGCTGCTGCTGCCGTGTTCGATCGTGGTCGACCGTATTGGTGCTGTGCGAAGGGCTGATCGGCTATCTCACCCGCGAGGAAACGCGGCGTCTCGCGGAGAACGTTCGACGGTTGCTCGGCGAGCACGGCGGCGGCTGGTGGATCGTTCCGGACTTCGCGTTCAAGACCGAGCTTCGGGATTTGCCACCCGAGC
>DATHEN010000578.1:0-5527 GCA_035318565.1 Polyangiaceae bacterium | reverse complement strand
CGCGTCCACCGTGTACACACGCCCGTTCACGCCCGTTCCAACGTAAGGCCGTCCGTCGTCCCCGAGCGCCAGGCTGACGTAATGCTCCTCGGAGTCGTCGAGCAGCTGCTCGGGAGTGCCCTCCGGGGAGAACGCGAAGAGCGTTCCCTTACCCGCAACCTTGGCCGCCGGCTGTGCCGGTTGCGCGGCCGCCGGCTGATTGCCGGACTGCGTGCGACGCGCGGGCGTATAGCTGCCCGCCTTGATTTCGTTGGCGATCGCAAACACCTCGCCCTTCGGAGAGACGGCGATCGCGCGCACCTCGGTGCGGCCGAAATCGTGGAGCACGCTGGCGCGTCCAGGGCCGGTGATCTTGTAGAGCTTGGCCTTGTCGCTCGCGCCCGCGTAGATCGTTCCATCCGGCGCGACCGCCACGCTCATCAGGTGCTGCTCCTCGGCGTCGAAGTAGACCTGCGCTTCGCCGCCCGCACCGATACGCCACAACTTTCCTTCGGGACCAGTCGCGGCAAAGACCGACCGCGTCTTGGGATCGTAGGCGACCTGCCAGACGTGTTCGGCGCCCTTGAGCGTGGCCAGATCACTGAGCTTGCCCCGATCGAAACGCATGACCTTGCCGTCCGGCAAAGTGCCGAGCACGACGGCTCCGCCCCACGCTTCCGCGAGCGACGTCACCACCAAGCTCTTCGTCTCCGCGAGCACCGTGATCTTCGGCCCGCGCGCCTCGAGCAGCTTGCCTTCGTTGCCCGTGCCCAGCAGCGTGGACCCGTCGCGGCGATCGAGCGCGCTCCAGATCACGTTCGCTTGGGAGATGGGCACCGCGCCCAGGTTCAGCCCGGCGCGCACGCGTCCGGCCGAGTCGACTGCAACGCCTTTGAGATCCCCGCCTTTGTAGTCGTCACCGTTTTGGAGAATGAAACGCCGGGTGCCGACGGCCGCTGCCGGCGCGGGAGCGAACGACGTGCAGACCACGGTGAGAATGGGGAGCAGGTGAGCGATTCGTTTCATGGGAAAGGGACGTCCTGAATCAAGGGGAAGCGGATGGGTGACGAACGGCGACGCAGCAAGCGCCCACTCAACGCAAAACGGGCCTCACGCTGACGGAAACGCGGTCTTGCCCGACCATGAAATCCGAGAGCGGCACGACGTGACGCACCATCGGCTGGAAAGCCTCGGGTGCCACCGAGCTCGTGGTCGGTCGGATGCTGTCCATGGCGCCCGGAGGCAGGTTCTTCGCGACATGGCCGCGGTAACTCACGGCGCCAGCCGGCGCGCTGTACGAAACGACGACCGACTTCGGCGGGTACACGGGATTTTCGAGGTTGCGCACGAGCTCGGCGAGCGTGTCCGGGTCTGCCACATCACGCTCCTCCATGTATCCCGGGCTGATCTCCAGCGTGACGGTCTGGCCCGCCAGGTGCTCCGGGAGCGGCACGCTGATGACCTTGTGTATGTCCGGGCCCGCCCAGGGCGCCAGAGTGAGCCGGATCCGCGCGGGTTGGCCGGCGTCGATCTCCGACTCAATCAGCTCGGCGCCGCGCAAGCGCACGATCTCGCGGGCGAAGCGCAGCTCGATCTCGGTATCCGCGCGTTCGAGAATTACCGGTTCCCAGGAGTTGTTCAGCAGCGCGCCGACGGCCCGCACCAGATTGGAGCGGATGAAGTCCTGGGCCTCGGGCGAGCCGCCGATCGACACTCCGAAGTCTTCCAGCACGATCTCGCCGAAACCTTTGATTTTGAGGCGGCTCTTGGCCGTCCAGCTCACGTCCTGTTTCTCCGACGCGGTGGTGGTGAGCGCGTTACCCAGCGCGATGGCCATGAACGACGGCGTCATGAACTTTTCATGCGCCACGTCGAACTTCCAATCCGTGAACGCCGCGCCCGCTACGCCTTTGACTTTGAGCGTCATGGGGATCACCGGCGCTTGCGCGGAATGCGCCACCACTATCGAAGCCTGGCGGTCGTTCACCAACGCTCCTACGTCCCGCACTGGCGTCCCGATCTTGAAGCTTCGCTGGTCCGACGCCAAAAACCACAAGACCTTGGCGATGGCCGTGGGCATGGCCGTAATGCCGGACTGCATCATGGGGTGGCCGAACGCGACGAGCTTGTCGCCCTCGACCCGGGTCACGGTCCCGAGACCCATGGAGCTCACGTCGCCGCGGATCATCTGAACGCCGATGGCTCCGCCGTCGACGTAACGCTTGGGTGCATTCGGATCGTTCGCACCACCGCCACCGGCCTGCATGGGTTCGAGACCGAGCGGCTCGAGCAGGTGCTTGGCCACCTCGATCGACGACGCGTTCATGCCGCCCATGAGGAGCGGTGTGGCTACGGGCGCGAGCGCGCTCGACTTGCCGAGCCCGAGCGCGAGCTTCGCCTTGCCGACTTGCTTTGAGTGCTGCTCGAGATCGTAGGAGCCGAGCTTGCCGCGGAAACGATTGGTCCCACTGGGCGCCACGCGCGCAGCCTTGGCCTGCTTGTGCGGTAATGGGAACAGCGGCCAGCCATCGAGCAGCGGCGGCAAGGGCCGCACGATGTCGTCGAGCATCGCGCGGATCGGGGTGACACCGGCGACTGGCTCCGAGCCGAACTGCCAGCCGTAGGCGTACGCGCCGATCATCTTGCCGTTGATGTAGATCGGGCTGCCGCTCATGCCCGCGACCACCTTCGCCACCTCGAGCCGCGGGTGGCGGGTCTTGATCAGTATCAATTCTTGGCGCGGCCTGAAGTTGTCGAGCACGTCGATGACCTCGACATCGAAGCGTTCGGGCTTGGTGCCCTCGAAGACCGTGAGCCCGTAGCCCTTCATGCCCTTCTTGATCGCGGACACCGGCAGGATGTCGCTGCGCGACGTGATGCCGTCGGCGTGAGCCGAACGCAGACCAAAGGGCAGAGCGGCGAGCAAGCCAGCCAGGACAGCAGAGGCGAAAATCAGGTTCGGAGCGCGCACAGCGCCCCAGTCTAGCAGGCGCAGCGGCGAAAACAGCGACTCGCGAGACGCTCTGCTACTCTCGCTCGGCCTTGGACCTCGCCGTCATGCTCGCACTCGTGGGCTCCTTCGCCCTGCTCGTGACGGCCCATGTGGCAATTGCCGCCGGATTGATGCTGAAAGCGCCGCGCTGGCGCGGTCCGCTCGCCCTCCTGGTGCCGCCATTGGCCCCCTATTGGGGCATGCGCGAACGCATGCGCCGGCGCACGTCGCTCTGGGTCGGCGCGCTGATGATCTACATCGTGGCGCGGATCGCCGCAGGAATCTGAGGAGTTCCGCGCTCGGCGGCGGACTACCTTCTATAAGGGCGCGTGGACGTGAGCGTGTGCAGGCGCTGGAAACCTTCGGCTGCCCAGCGGTCGCGCACACGCCGCGCGAGCTCCGCGCGAGTGTCCCAGGGTACGGCCATAGCGTACACCAGACAGGCGTTCGGGTAGGCCGGGTACGCCGCCCAGGCGGCGGAAAACTCACGCCGCGAAAAGCCCAGCGCCAGCGACCCATCCACCGAGCGCACCGAGATCGGGATATTTCGCCACAGGGTCTCGCGCTCGGAGGCCCGCCCGAGTTTCACGTCGTACGCGCTCAGGCGCTTGCGAGCGTCCAGCTCGAAGCGTCGCAGACAATCGCGGCTGTCGTCGCCGGGCTCTGCGTCTTGCACCAGCAGAATCGAAACGACGTGATGCTCGGCGCCGTAGCGAAATCCTGCGAAGTGTTCGATGCCCCAGAATCGCACGCGTTTCCAGTTCTCCCAGTCTGGAGTGGGCACGTGCACCTGATCGTCTTTGTCGTTGCGCGCGCCCCACGGTTCCATCAGCTGGCGCAGCAAAGCGGCTTCATGTGTATCGGATGCATCCCCACCTGGCTCGGCAACGCTGATGCTCGCAGGCGTGGGAGGTGCGCCGGCGGGCTGCCGCACGGGACTGGAACCGCACCCGCCGAGCAGCAGACCGCCTACGGCCACGGCAGCCGCGGATACGCTAACGGACAGCTGTGTGCGCCGCATCGAGAAGCCGTGCTCGAACCGCATGCCTCGGAGTTAGACGGCTGAAGTGACGGAAATATGGAATTTACATCGGAGTGGTAAACATCGCCACTTCACTCGCGAAAAGCGCTGCGCGATTGCCGGACTGCCTAAATCCTGCTGAACTCTTGGTGGTGAAGGAAGATATGCCGACCTCTGGGTGGGCTGGCTCCGAGCGACGAGCCCATCCGCGCGTGCCCTTCCATGCGACGGCACGTCTCTTCACCGAAGCGCAGGTGATCGGCGACTATACGGTTCAAGATCTGTCCGTGGGCGGAGCGCTGCTGTACGGCAGCGTGGCTCTGACCGTGGGTGCGGTGCTCGGAGTGTGGCTTTCCTCGACGCGGCTGGGCGCCGTGCGCGTGGCAGCGGAAGTGAAGCGGGTGCAGCGCGGAGCGGACGGCAAGGTAGCCATCGGCCTCAAGTTCAAAAACCCGTCCTCCAAGATCGAAGCGATGATCCAGGAAGCGGTCCTGGCCGAGCTCGAAGCCGCCAGCAAACTCGAGCCAGAGTCCGGCAAGCCGTAAATCCGCCGACCCGGAATGGAATTCCGGGGCCGACGTACTAGACTTGGTGGCTCTTCATCCGGACCGCGTTCAGATCGGCCAAGCCGAGACCCAGCTCGCTCGCCACGCGGATGTAACTCGGGTCCCGACGTGAATCCTTCAAGGACTTGAGACCGCGCGCCTTGCGCTCGTCGTCCACGAGCTTGTAGCCGATGGCTTCCATGGCCACCGGATCGGTCGACACGTACACGGCGCCGTGCGGAATACGCGTCTTCGGATCGCGATCGAGCGGACCACGGTCGTAAATGATCTTGAAAGCGTCCGTGATCTGAAAGCGCACGCGGCTCGTGACGATCGGATGATTGTAGAGCATCGCGATCTGGGGGCTCGCGTTGTTGGCGTGATGATCGTGCGGATTGTTGACGTTACCGTGCGTGATGTTCTTGAGCGTGCCCGTGTAACCGCAGATCGAATGATCTTTGATCATGGTCATGTTGATGACCGCCGTGGCCTCGAGCAAAAAGCGTGAGTACTTGGTGGCAATGCCCTGGTAGATGCGCACGTCCCGCATCGGGTGATCGTTGTTGTTATGGGTGCCCGTCTTGACCCCTGCGGGCAACTTCCAGTTCCGGAGGTTCACGCGCGTGCCCATCAGGAAGGACGGATACTGCTCGTAGACGGTGATCTTGTCTGCGGGCACGCCGAGCGCAATCAGCCCTTCGACGAGCGGCTGGATGAGCTCGAAATTCACCGCCATGGTCTGACCCTTTTGACCGGCGATGCCGTTGGGCTTGATGGCGACCACGTCGTCCTTGTGAATGAACTTGCGCAGTGCTTCGACCAAGTTCGGTGCGCCAGTGAACTCCATCATGGCCTTCTCGAGCACGCGGCGCGCGACGTCTTCCTTGGGCCAGAGCTGATTGGGCTGCATGATGCTCGCGAAGTCGCCCTTCGCCGAGACCTTGACGACCTTGCCGGGCACGGACAGCGGCAAAAAACCGAGCGGCGGCT
>DATHEN010000577.1:0-2861 GCA_035318565.1 Polyangiaceae bacterium | reverse complement strand
CGGCCGCCAGCGTCTCCCGCGGCAGCTTCATGTACAATCTCGCGGTCAGCGGCTCCGCGCGTGACGCGTGTTATCAGCCGCCACCTTATCAATGCACGTACCCGTACACGGTCGAGCACTGTCCGTGGATTGCGCACTGTTCCCCGCAGGGCCCCTGTTATCCACCTCCGGTTTGCACGGGCGGGTACTCGACCCACGGCGGCGGAGGTGCGATCTGGGCAGAGCGTAGCCTCGTAATCGACGGCGGTACGTACACGCACAACACCTCGGGAGGGGGCTCGGGCCGCGGCACCGTGGATGCGGAGCTCGGGCACGCGGCCATGCTCGCTGCCGTCGGCGGTGACCTCTCCGTGAAGGACGCCACGATCGGCGAAGCGCCTCCGTATCCGATGATCACCAGCGGCCACGCGAAGCTCGAACGAATCAGCGTTTTATACGCTTACGTGGCCGTGCGTGCGCAGAGCATTCACGCAGAAGACAGTGAGTTCATCGGCAATGGGCTCGTGGGCTTGCAAGCGGATGCGGAAGTGGTCGCGATCCGGTCGACCGTATCCGGCGGTCCGCAAGCGACGGGCGTATGGGGCGAGGAAGTCGAGCTCCGCAACGCGACACTCGTCGGTAACGACATTGCCGTGAATGCTCCGAAACGAGCCGTGCTCGAGCACGCCACGATCGTGGGCGCGCGCAGGAGCAGTATCCGGTCATCGAAGCTGTCAGCACGAGCGTCGGTCGTTTTGGCTGCCGGCACCGAGCCCGTCTGTGAGCCGGGTACCGTCGTCGAAGCCTCTTCTTACAACTGGTTCGGCGATGCGAGCTGCGCGCTGTCCGGGGTCGGCGATCATCAAGGCGCGAACGATAACTTCTCGCTCGGGGAGCTCAGCGATAACGGCGGGCCCGTGCTCACCGTAAAACCCGCTTTCACGAGCGCGCTGGTTGACGTCATTCCGGCGAGTGCGTGCACGCTGGAGACCGACGCGCGCGGCGTCGCCCGTCCGCAGAGCAGTCACTGCGACATTGGAGCGGTCGAGGTCGAGCCGCCGAGCGGCAACGCGCCGACGGACCTGGCGGTGCGCTTCGTGAGCGGCCCGGCTCAACTGCCCTCCGGACAGCAGGCGAGTGCGTCGTGGGAAATCGTCGTCGCCAATCACGGTAGCCAGCCCGCCGTGCCGGCGCTCGTCATCGATGCGCTCGGGGGCGCGCAATTCGATGCCGTGACCGCGACCGGCGCCAGCTGTTCTACCGGCCCACGCGCCACCTGCACCTGGCAAGCCTTTCTCGCACCGGGCGCAGAAACTCGCGTGCTCGTGAGCGGCACGGTCCAGAGCACCGTCACCTCCACGCTGCTGGTCCGCGCGGAGCTCATCGGCGGGGGTCGAGCGGCGCCGTTCACGGACGACGCGGCCGAGTTCACGACGGCGCTGGGCGCACCCGCGAGCCGCCTGTCGTTCAGCTATCAGCTCTCCTACCAGAGTAACGTGGCGGGCCTCATCGTCTTCGTCGTAGTAAAGAACGAGAGCAGCGCCGACGCCGTGACGAGCCGCGCGCAGCCGATCGCCGTGCGCTTCGACCTTGCTCCGGGAGTGCAAGCGGACGGCTATTGCGGCGAAGTCCTCGAGCCCATAAGAGCTGGAGGCACTTACAGTTGCGTGCACGTTTTATCCGCCTCCGCCACGCCGTCAGCGTTGGTCGGCTCACTCGTGCTCAATCCGGGGGTCAACGCCGTAGTCGGTCCAGCAAAGTTCGATTTCTATCACGCAGACATCGAGCTCTCGGCGGACCGCGCTGCCGGTGTCCAAGTGGCTTCCACGCCGACGACGTTCCAGATCCATGCCACGAATCACGGCCTGGGTGCGGCGCGCAACATTCTGGTGACGCTCGACGGCCCGGTGCTGGACTACACTTTTCGACCGTCGCGAGGCGTTGTCGCGCCTTGGCCTTTTACCACGTACAACCGGTGGACCATTGCCGCGCTCGAGCCGGGCGAAACGGCGACGCTCGAGGTCAGCGTGCCGTACGCGCTGCCGGAGACGCCCACGTACATGAGTGCGCGCCTCGAATCCGCGGTCGACTTCTACGTCGGCAACAACTGGGTGAACATGAACATGGCGGCCGCAGCGCAGGGCACCGCCGATCTGCGCATCAGCGATCTCGAGGTGACCGCTGGAGCGAACGCCGACAGCCGAGTCGTGACGGCGAGCATCGTCAACGACGGCGCGGCCTCGATCCCTGCTCGCGTCAGCATATCCGGCGCGCAGTTCATCGCGACGTCGTCACGAGCCGTGGCGCTCACCTCCAATTGGGTTTGCGACACGAGCGTGTGTGATTCGAACGGTCCGATGGCAGCAGGCGAGAGCGCCAGCGTACGCTTCGAAGTGAGCGGCGATTTCAGCAATCCCCTGGCTCAAGTGGACGTGTATGTCTCCGGTACTACACACGACATCCCGGATCCGCACATGGGCAACAACCATCGCCTGCGCGGCACGTCCTCTGCGGGCGCTTGGACTCAATGAGCCTTCGCCGAACGTGCTTGCGCCGCGTTCACCCGAGCTTTTGACGGAGTAGCTCGTTCACGAGCTTGGGGTTCGCTTTGCCGCCGGTTGCTTTCATCACCATGCCGACGAGAGCGCCGAACAGGTTTTTGTTGCCAGCTCGATAGCGTTCCACGGTTGCCGCGTTCTCCGAAAGGACGCGCTCGATTAGGGGCAAGAGCTCGCCAGCATCGGCAATTTGGCGGAGCCCTCGGGCATCCACGATGGCTTCCGGAGCTTGTCCGGTCTCCAGCATTTGCGCGAGCACGTCTCTGCCGACAGCCGGCGTGATCGTCCCCTGCTCCACCATGCGCACGAGCGCCGCCAATGCGG
>DATHEN010000576.1:0-5538 GCA_035318565.1 Polyangiaceae bacterium | reverse complement strand
TGCACGAAAACTCGCTGATGCCGAGCGCGTCTGCACCACGCTCGTGGCGATTTGCCGCAGTGAGCTCGGTTGGGGTCAGGCGCTGGCGCTCGCCGCGCCGCAGCACTTTTTGTACTTCTTGCCGCTGCCGCAGGGGCACGGATCATTGCGACCCACGGCTGGCCCCTGGCGTCGAACGGGAGGAGCCGTGATGTCCTGGCCGTCGACGAACACCCAGTGACCCTCGTGTTTGCGGAACGAGGCCCGTTCGCGATGATTCACGGTGACGCCCTTGAGCTTGTAGCGCGCCACGAACTCCACGGTCCCCGCTTCGTCTTTCGGCTCGCCGCCCTCGGTCTTGAGGATCTCGAGACCGAGCCAGGTGCTGCTCTTCGACCACACCTCGGTGCTGTTCCGGTCGACATCCTTGGCGGTGTTTGGGTCGTGCGTCTTCAGGATGTAATCGACGTTCCCGAGAGCGTACGCGGCGTAGCGAGAACGCATCAGCGCTTCCGCCGTCTCGGGCCGCTTTTCGCCCTTCAGGTACGGGCCGCAACACGTTTCGAGCGATTCCCCTTTTCCGCAAACGCATGCCACTGTTCGATGTCTCCCTGTTTGAAGGCGAAAATCTCGCGCGCGCTCAGCTTTGCAGGGCCGTGACGAGCTTGTCGTGGATGCCACCGAAGGCGCCATTCGACAAGAGCGCGATCACGTCTCCGGATTTGGCTTTGGCCGCGAGGTGGTCGACGATGGCCTCGACGTTTTCGAAGTTGTCCGCGGGCTTGTCCCGCTGGCGGAGGTTCTGCGCGAGCTCGGCCGTGTCGAGGCGCTCTGCTTCCGGAATGACCCGGCCGAGCGGCGCGAGCAGCACCTCGCTCGCGGCGTCGAAGCTCTCCGTGTACGCCTGTTGATGCGTATTGCGGCAAGCCGTCGCGCTGCGCGGCTCGAAGACCGCGAACACGCGCGCCTGCGGGTGCCGGGTGCGGAGCGCCTGGAGTGTCTCGCGTACGGCGGTGGGATGGTGCGCAAAGTCGTCGTACAGGTGCACGCCACGGCGCGTCTCGGTGAGCTCCTGCCGGCGGCGCACGGACGCGAAATGAGCGAGGCCCGGAGCAATTTCCGCGAAGCGCAGGCCATAGCCTTGAACGGTGGCGGCGATCGCCGCCAGCGTGTTGCGCAGATTGTGCTTGCCCGAGAGCGGCGTGACGTAGCGGCCCGCGGCCACACCGCCCGCGAACACATCGAAGCTCGTGCCGCGCGCGTCGGCGACCGCCGTGGCTGCGAGCCAGTGCGGAGCGACGCCGCTCGGCAGCGCATCGCCTTCGAGCGCAAACCAGGCGATCTCTGCGCGGCAATGCTCGCGTGCGATCTCCACGAGCACCGGGTCCGCGGCGTTGGCCACGAGCAGCCCGGACTCCGGTAAGCTGGATAGAAATCGGCGGAACGCGCTCACGTAGTCGGTGAACTTCGGATAAATGTCGACGTGGTCGTGCTCGATGCCCGTCACGATCGCCACTTCCGCCTGGTAGTGGAGGAACTTCGGAGTCTTTTCGAAGAACGCCGTGTCGTATTCGTCTCCTTCGATGACGAAGGGTGGCCCGCGTTTGGGGCCTTGCGCGTTGCGCAAGCGGGGCTTGGCTTCCGGAACCGGCCGGAAGCTATTTTGAAAATTCTTCGGGATGCCGCCGATCAAAAATCCTGGACGGCGGCCCGCGGCCTCGAGCAACCACGCGGTCAGCGCGGTGGTCGTGGTCTTTCCGTGGGTGCCGGCCACGACGAGCGGGGAAGTGCCCTGCAAAGCGAAACGTTGCAGCGCACCCGCGATGTGGGTGTACGCGATGCCCTGCTCGATGGCCGCGAGCGCCTCGGGATTGTCCTGGCGCACGACGTTTCCGACGATGACGAGCTCGATCGAGGAGTCGATGTGACGGGCATCGAACCCTTTGAGGCAACGCACGCCCCACTCCTCGAGCTCGGGCCCGATTGGAGGATCGAACGCCGTGTCACTGCCGGACACCTCGTGACCCAGCTCGCAAAGCAGGCCTGCCAGCGCGCCCATTCCGCTACCAGCTACGGCGATGATGTGAATCTTCATGAACGTTCAGTGTCTTCCCGTAAAAGAGGCGTTTGCAGTGGCGAGAGAGTTTTACGAGTGGGCCGCTCGGCTGGCGAACGGAGGGGGTTAAGCTAAACTGAGGTGCCCTTAGGGGCCCTTGGGTGCGAGGGCTCCCCTTGTCATACTTCCCGCGCAACTGCTAGCGTCCAGCGCCTCGGCCGGCCATGAAGATCATAGACAAGCTTGCGCTCCAGCAGCCGTCCTTCTCTTTCGAATTTTTTCCGCCCAAGGACGAGCCGGGTACGGAACAGCTGTTCCGCACGGTTTCCGAGCTGCGCCGCTATGAGCCCAGTTACGTTTCGGTGACCTGGGGTGCGGGTGGTAGCACGCGCCGGCTGACCTTGGATCTGGTGGCTCGCATCAAGGCCGAAGCGGGCATCGACGCGATGGCTCACTTGACGTGCGTGGGCGCATCTCGCGGCGATATCGCACAGATTTTGGAGCAAATGCAGCGCACTGGCATAGAAAATGTGCTGCCGCTGCGCGGGGATCCTCCGCGTGGTCAAACCAACTTCGTGCGACCGGAGAACGGCTTCGGTCACGCTTCCGAGCTGATCGAGTTCATCCGTAGCGGGCACGACTTCTGTCTGGCTGCCGCCTGCTACCCCGAAAAGCATCCCGAAGCCTCGGACGCCTCGAGCGACCTCGAGAATCTGAAACGCAAGGTGGACGCCGGGGTCGATTTTTTGATCACGCAGTTGTTTTTCGATACCGCCGACTACTTTTCGTTCGTGGAAAAGGCGCGCGCGCAGGGCATCCGCACGCCGATCATTCCCGGCATCATGCCGATCACGAACTTCTCCCAGGTGCAGCGGCTTTCCGCGATGTGCGGCGCGCGCATTCCGGCGGATCTCGCGGTCGAGCTCGAAGCAGCGAACGACGACGGCGCGCGCATCCGCGCGATCGGCGTGCGGCACGCTACCGAGCAATGCCGCGCTCTCTTGGAAGGCGGCGCGCCCGGGATTCACTTCTACACGCTGAATCGCTCCACGGCGACGGTCCAGATTCTAGAAGCGCTGCGTTGAGCGCCTACTTGCGGACCAGCACCAGCGTGGATTCCTTTTCGCTCTCTGCTTGAACCCCGTGCCAGTTTTCGGGCAGCTCTGGCGTCACGAAACGCCAGACGCGCAGCGCGTCAGCGGGTGAGAGCTGAATCGAGCCCAGGCCGTGCTCGATGCCGAAGCGATCGTGCCAGGGCGCTGCGTGCAGGATCGGGCCGGACTCGAGCTCGATGGCCCAAGGCAGATCGCGAACGTCGATGAAGTCGGCCACCTTCTTGGAATCGGCCTGCGAGAGCGTGACGTGCTTTGCGTGCACCTTGAAAGTGCCGAGCGGCGTCGACGCGGTGTGCTGTGGATCTCCGAGTCGATCGCGTCCCACGCTCACCAGCGTCGCGTAAACGGCGCGTTTGCCCTCGTACAGCACCAGGCTTCCGGTCACGACGCTGACGTCGATCCACTTTTGATCCTCCTTGACGAAGTCTGGATAGACGTTGCGCTCGCGCAGCACTGTCACGTCGCGGTGGCGTACGAAGCGGTCGTCCTGGAGTGCCCAGTAGCGGAGGCCGTCGATCTCACGGTAACGACCGCTGAGTGGTAGCGTCGCGTGGTAGTCGAGCTTCGCGAGTTTTTCGCTTTCGCCCTTCTCGACTCGGTAAGCGCGGATGCCGCGCTTGACGACGAAAGCTACGGGCAGCGTGGTTTTGTCATCGAGCTCCACGCCTTGAAAACTGCTCGGTTCGGCGGCGGCCAGATCGCCCGCGGTGACGAAGTGACCGTCCGTCATCAATCCCAGGCGTTGTGAGTTGCCGCTGGGGTCGAGCGCCGACCACGAGCCCACGACGGCCATCACGCTCTTGCTACGGAACTTTCCGACTTCGCGCACGGCGTTGTCCTTGCCGGGATCGCGTTCGAATATCGAAGTTTCCTTGCGGCAGCGCGCGTACGCATAGGGCAGCGGCTGATCGAGCTTGGGTGGAAGCGCCATCGCGACCAAGGTGGGGTGCTTCATATCGGTGGTCGCGCCTGCGCTCGCACACACGAAGCCCCGGGGTCGGACCGGGTACCAGCCCCCGTCGCACTCCTCGGTGCTGTAAGGTTCCGTGGCGCGGGCCACCTGAGCTCCGGCGTGCAAGTAGCCGAGCCACTTGGCGTCTTTCGCGGGCCGTTCGAAGACGGGGGTGCGCTCGGCTATGGCACCGAGCTTCGGGCCGTCCGCCGGTGGAACCGGCACGTTGGGCACCTGAGAGCGGCGGCTCGCGAGCGCCGGATCGTCGGGTGAAGCGCAGCTCGAGCTCAAGGAGCCGATGCTGATCGCGGTGCAGATAGCACGCCGCATGTTGAGACGGACCATGCCGACCGGGGTGGCATGGTCTGTCACTTTCGGACCAATTTTCGGCGGGACTTCGCGCCGAAACGGGGGTGATTAGCCCCGCTTTTGCGTGTCCGGTGGGTTTTGCAGGATTTTGCTCACTGCGGAGAGCAGAGGCTGCATGTCGCCCGACTTTCCGACGACGGCTCCGATGCGACTGGCTCGACCATGACGCTCGGCGTCGAGCGTGGCCGTATGAAAGATCACGTTTGCGACGCGTCGTGTTGCGGAAAGCTCTTCGGCGAGGCTCACGCCGTCGCCGTCTCCGAGATCGATGTCGAGTACGGCCACGGCGAAGCTTCGCGTTACGCGCCGCGCTGCAGCGCATGAAATCGCCCAGGTTACACTGTAACCCGCTCCGCGCAGCAAGCGGCCCAGCACGCGAGCGGTGACGGGCTCGTCTTCGACGACCAGTATCTCGGGGGGGCTAGACACGATCCTCGGGGCTTACAGACTTGTTCCCCTGGCCTCGACCGGGCTGCATTATACAATCGTGTTGCGCACCAACACTATCAGTTGTTGTTCATGACGCCCCGAAGCGTGAGAAATCTCGTCCCATTGAGGTTCGGACGTGAAGTTCGCAGGCGGCGAAAGGCACTCGGGATCACTCTCGAGCAGCTGGCGGAGCGATCTGGGCTCACGCCCAATTACATCGGCACCGTGGAAAACGGCCGCCGCGACCCATCGCTGAGCACGGTCAACGCGCTGGCGCGCGGCCTTGGCGTGCCCACGGGCGAGCTCATCGGTGGCGTCGCCGAGATGAGCTCCGAAGCACTGGAGGCGGCGCGTTTGTTCGATAGCGCTGTACCCGAAGTGCAGATCGCCCTGTTGCAGCTGCTGCGCAGTGTGGCTCGCAGACGGCGCTGATTTTAGAGAGACTCGATTCCGCCAACCTGGCGACAATTTGCTCCGGTGGGGGTATGTTTCCGCTGGCATGGTGAGATCGGAGCGCGTGGCCGAGTCCCAAGCCGACGCAGCGCCGACTCTAGGGGACACGGATCTGAAAGACCCGGCCCTGCTCGCGCAGGTGTTCGCCGGTATCACCGATGCTCTGCTCGTCGTGGACCGCGAGG
>DATHEN010000575.1:0-2520 GCA_035318565.1 Polyangiaceae bacterium | reverse complement strand
CGCGCTGCACCGATGGATGAGCCCGAGCCGGACGGCATGCCCACCGAGGACGACAGCATCGACGCTGAGGGGAGAATCGTCGCGGAGTGTCATGGGCTCCCGCTCGTCGGGATGAAGTACAGCCCCGGCGGGACGACCCTGCCGAACAAATGCGCTCCGTTCCACGTGCGAGACAACAACCCGTACGCGGTGCGTTGCATCGATGCGATGCCGGACTTCAAGACGCCGTTCCCCGGCGACGAGTACTGCATCCTGCCGCCGCCGCCCGACCTTGGTTTCCAGCTCGGCGTTCACCCCGGCGGCAACATCGGGTACTGGGACAAGATGTGGGCTGGCGACTATTCGTTCTACGAGGACGCTTCGGTGACCGATGAATACGTCGTGCTCCCCGACGGTGAGAAGCTGGAGAACTATCTCGTGGACTTCGAGGGGCCGACCGACGAGCGCTACTACTACCGCAGGTATTTCCGCGGTCGCTACGGCTCGCATCACGGCACGGTGACGTTTACTGGATTTCCTGTGGCGGAGGGCTGGCAGGGCAACAGTGACAGGTCAATCGGAGCCCAACTCATCACCGTGCAGAACGCCTACACCGACATCCCACAAACCTCGATCGAGGTTTCTCCCGAGGAGAAGGGCATCGGGATCGAGCTGCCGCTCGACTCGGGTGTGAACATGAACCTCCACCACTTCAACACGACCGACGCGCCGCTGCTGCGTGAGAACTGGATCAACGCCTGGTACATGCCGAAAGAAGAAGTGACGCGGCGGGCGCAGGGAATTCTCATCGCCGCTCCAGTCAACTTTCCGGTCGGCATGAAGCTCGACAGCGAAGGGAGCGCCGCCGCCAGCACCGAGACGCAGGTCTTGAGCTTGTGGGGGCACCGTCATGCATGGACGACGCGGTTCCACGCCTGGGTCGTGCGGACGGACGGAAGCGAAGAGCTCGTGTACGACTCGGTCGACTGGTACGACATGCCGACGTTCGCGTACAACAGCGTCACGAAGAACCCGGAGCCCGGTAAGGGGCTCGACGGTGCCAGCAGCGGACCGCTCGTCCTCCACCCCGGCGACGAGCTGCACTTCAACTGCCACGTGGAGACGACGCAGGAGCGAGCAGCCGAACTCGACGTGCCGCTCCCGACCGCGCCCATCACCTGGGCGAACGAAGCCACCAAGGCCGAGATGTGCCTGATAGAGGGTCAGACGACGGGCGGGTCGTTGTTCGGCGGCATCGAAAATATCGTTCTTTGACACCGCAGCGAGCGCGCGCCCGCCGCTGCCCGGCCGCGGGATACTGTCTCAAAACGGGCCCGACGTGGTGTATGAGCGTGCGGGAGCCTCGACGCGAGCCGACAGGCCAATCGCGGCCTGCGCACGCGCGATTGCAATCATATCGATATGGCATCCGAGCCGCTTCGCATCCGCACCCGGGTCGCCTTCGGCGTGGGTCAAAGCGCCGAGGGCATCAAGAACATCGCGTTCTCGATGTTCGTGGTGCTCTACTACAACCAGGTCCTCGGACTCGATCCAGCGCTCGCTGGCCTCGCCGCCGGCATCGCGCTGGCCTTCGACGCGCTCATGGACCCGGTGGTCGGCGCGATCTCCGACGCGACCAAGTCCCGCTGGGGCCGGCGGCACCCGTTCATGGTGTTGGCGGCGCTGCCGCTCGGCGTGAGCTTCGTGCTGCTGTTCGCGCCGCCGGCGGGCTTGCAGGGTCACGCGCTCTTCGCCTGGCTGCTCGGGGGAGCGATTGCGGTGCGGGCGTCGATGAGTCTCTATGCCGTGCCGCACATGGCACTGGGCGCAGAGCTGTCGGCGGACTACGTCGAGCGCGCCACGCTCTTCACCTACAGCACGTTCTTCGGCTTTCTCGGCGCCATGTCGATGCGGGCGCTCGCGCCACCACTGTTCTTCTCACGTAGCGACAAGCAGTTGCTCGACCCCGACGCTTACGCTGCCTTCGGCGTGACGATCGGCGCCGTGATGATGCTCGCGATTCTCTGGAGCGCGTGGGGTACGCGCGACCGGATCCCGCACCTGCCCGAGGCCGAGCCGGGCCAGCGCTTCTCGTTTCGAGACACGTTCGCGGGTCTGCTCCGGTTGCTGCGCTACGGCTCCTTCCGTGCGCTCTTCTTCGGCATGCTGCTGACGACCATCACGCTCGGCGTGGAGGCGTTCATGGGCACCTACATGGGCATCTACTTCTGGGAGTTGAGCGCCAAGCAGCTGGGTCTCCTCGCGCTCCCCGTGCTGGTCGGTCTCGTCCCTTCCTTGTATCTGGTGCCGTGGCTCACGCGTCGCTTCGACAAGCGCAACGTCATGGCCGGCGTGGTGCTCGTGGTGGTCCTCGCCACGAACGTTCCGATCGTCTGCCGCCTCGCGGGGGTCTTCCCGGAAAACGGGTCGCCGCTGCTGCTGCCCCTGCTGCTCGTCTTTCGTCTGATCACCGGGCTGGTCGCGCCGGCGCTGCTCAGCATTCCGCAATCGATGTTCGCAGACATTGGCGACGAGGTCGCG
>DATHEN010000574.1:0-6922 GCA_035318565.1 Polyangiaceae bacterium | reverse complement strand
ATTTCGACGCCGTCATCCACCATCACGACGGAGCCGCAATCCTGGAGCTCGAGGCGGCCAGCGACCCCCAGCGTGAATCCTTACTACGGGATCCGTTGCGGCGCGCGCTCGGTGCAATCCAGCGCGCCGGCACCTCCGAAGAGCTCTGCAACACGCTCGTGCGCGAAGTGAGAAGGTTCACGGGCTTCGAACGCGTGCTGGTCTACCGTTTCGACGAGGCGGGACACGGCGCAGTGGTGGCCGAAGACAGACACGCCGATTTCGAGCCGTATCTGGGCTTGCACTATCCCGCATCGGACATTCCTCAGCAGGCCCGCGCCCTATACTTGAAGAACTGGCTCCGCATCATCCCCGATGCACGGTACACGCCACGAGCGATCGTGCCGGAGCGGCGGCCTGACACGGGCACAGCGCTGGATCTGAGCTTTTGCGTGTTGCGCAGCGTATCGCCGATTCACCGCGAGTACATGGCGAACATGGGCGTGCGCGCCTCGATGAGCGTGTCGATCATAGTGCGCAATCAGCTGTGGGGTTTGATCAGCTGTGCAAACCACAGCGGGCCGCGCCACGTCCCGCACGAGCTGCGCTCGGCCGCCGAAGTGCTGGGACGTCTGATGTCGCTTCAGCTCGCGGCATTCAGCGATCGCGAGGCCGCTCTGCAGCGCAGCGCACGGCGCACGACGCACGACACGCTGGCAGCGGCCATGCGTCAAACGAGCCCGCACGACGATCTGCTCACGGGTCTGCTGGCGTGCCCGGCCGAAATTTTGTCACTGGTCGGCGCGGAGGGCATCGCCATCATGCGCGCGGGCGAGCCGCTCACGTGGGGCCGTACGCCAACCCCTGCGCTGGTTCGAGTCATCGCGAGTTGGCTGGAGGAGCGCGGCGAGGTAGCGCCGTTCTGCACCGCCTCCCTGGCGGCGCTCCTGCCTGCAGCTGCGGCCGAGAAGGACGTCGCCGCCGGCCTGCTGACATTTACGCTACCTGGCAACCCGCGCCGGCGGCTGCTCTGGTTCCGCCCGGAGCTCGTGCGTACCGTGAATTGGAGCGGTGATCCGCACAAACCGGAAGAGGCGGATCCGCACCAGCGCATTCATCCACGACGCTCGTTCGAGCTCTGGAAGGAGGACGTGCGCCTGCGCGCTCTACCGTGGTCGGCCAGTGACATCGAAGCCGCAGAAGAGCTGCGCCGCAACGTCGTGGAAATCGATCTCGAACGTCAGGTCCAGCGCGAACAGCGCGCCGTTCGCGTGCGCGACGATCTGGTAGCCGTCGTTTCTCACGATTTGCGCAATCCTCTGGGTGTCATCCAGATGCAGGCGGCGCTGCTGGCAGCAGTGGACGACACCGAGCAGCCGGCTCGTCGCGCAAGGCTTGGCGCCGAGCGCATTCAACGAGCGGTCGATCGCATGACCGCCCTGATTCGAGATCTGCTCGACCTGGCAAAGATCGAGGCTGGACGCTTCGAGCTCGAACGCCAGCCCCAGCGGATCCGGGACATCATCGACGACACGCTGATCATCGTGCGGCCACAAGCCGAGGCCAAGCGCATCACGATCACGGAGGAAGTGAACGACGGTCGCATCGACGCGGACCGCGAGCGTACCTTTCAGGTACTGTCGAACCTGCTCGGCAACGCCCTACGCTTCACGCCGGAGGGCGGGCAAATCGTCTTGCGCGCCATGCCCGGCGCGCGTGAAGTGCTATTCACCGTGGCCGATAACGGCCCTGGCATCCCTACCGAGCAGCTGCCGCACCTGTTCGACCGCTACTGGACGGCGCGCCGCAAGGGCAGCCAGGGCACAGGCCTCGGCTTGTATATCGCCAAGGGCATCGTGGAAGCTCACGGCGGCCGAATCTGGGCGGAGTCGCCGCCGGGTTCGGGCGCGCGATTTCATTTCAGTTTGCCGGCCGTCTGAGCTCGCCTCCGGCGTGCAGCGCCCAATCGGCTCGTGTCGACTCAGCTTCCCTGCCTCGCTCGTTCGAGCTGATGCAGCAGAATCGAATTCCCTTCCGAGTCGAGGCACACGGCCATGCGGCAACGCGGGCCGTCGATGATGTCGCTCTTGAAGGAGACCCCCTGCTCCTTCAGATGCTGCATCAGAAGAACTATGTCGGCGACCTCCAGCGCGACGGTTCCGCCGGCTGCGGCGCTCGGCTCTTCCCCCGTAGTATTGGTGATCGCAAAGCACCCGCGCGGCGTGATACGTGGGAAATTTCATCATGCCGCGCTCAGTCACTACGTTCCTGATGTTCGACGGCGCCGCCGAGCAAGCATTGAACTTGTACGTCTCGCTCTTCAGGGGCTCGGAGGTGCGGACCCTGCACCGTTACGCCAAGGGCGATCCAGGTCCGGAAGGCAGCGTGAAGCGAGCGGAGTTCACGCTCGCGGGGCACGAGCTGATCGCGTTCGACTCGCCCGTCAAGCACGCTTTTTCGTTCACGCCGGCCATATCGCTGTTCGTAGAATGCGAGAGCGAAGCGGAGCTCGATACGGCCTATTCCGAGTTGTCCAGCGGCGGCGCGGTGCTCATGCCCATCGCCAACTATGGCTTCAGCAACAAGTTCGGTTGGGTGAACGATCGCTTCGGCGTTTCTTGGCAGCTGAATTGGGCATAGCGCCGGGTATGGTTATACTTTCGGGAGCCGAAGTGGGCCCGAAGCATGGTGGATCCGAGCCATAGCAGCGCAACGTCGCGAGAACCGCGTACTCCGTACGACCTACCGCGCCACGTTCTGGACAGCCTGCTCGAGGGCTGCCAGGTCATCGACCCAGAGTACCGTTATCTCTACGTGAACGACGCGCTGGTACGCCAGGCGCGCAGGCCGCGTGAGGGCCTGGTCGGCCTCACCATGATGGAGTGCTATCCCGGTATCGACGCCACGCCCATGTTCGATGTCCTGCGCCGCTGCGCAGCCGAACGTTCAGCCAGTATCCTCGAGAACGAGTTCACCTTTCCAGACGGCTCGCGAGGCTGGTTCGAGCTCAGGTTCGAACCAGTTCCCGAAGGCATTGCGATTCTGTCGGTGGATGTCACCGAAAGAAAGCGCGCGGAGCTGGCTCTCCGCCGCACGCTGCGCGCGCTGACCACCTTGAGCCGCTGCAATCAGGCGCTGATCCGTGCAGTGGACGAGCAGCGCTTCATGGACGACGTCTGTCAGGAGATCGTGGAAGCGGGCGGCTACCGCGCTGCCTGGATCGATCTGTCCGTTCCGCCGGGCAGCTCCCGCACACAGCGCACTGCCAGCGCCGGGGTCGGAGACGGCAGCCCAAACCTGGCCGAAGCGCGCTCTTTGCCGCTCGAGATTGCTTTGCGCGGCACATCGCTCGGCACGTTGACGATCTGCACGGACGAGGCGGACGCCTTCGACCCGAAAGAGCGCGCACTGCTCGAGGAGATCTCGCTGGATCTGGGTCATGGTCTTGAAACGCTCCGGGCACGGCAGGCACACGCGGGGACTCTGGCGCAGCTCGTCGCCGCGCAGCGCCTGGAGGCCGTGGGCCGTCTGGCAGGCGGCGTCGCGCACGACTTCAACAACCTGCTGAGCGTGATCCTGACGTACTCCGGCCTGGTCATCGACCAGCTCCATGCAGCGGACCCGATCCGCGGCGAAATCGAACAGATTCACGCAGCGGGCCAGCGGGCGGCAGCGCTGACCCGGCAGCTCCTGGCCTTCAGCCGCAAACAGATTCTCGAACCGCGCATCACGAACTTGAACAGCGTCATCGCGGGCATCGAGAACATGCTCCGGCGCTTGGTCGGTGAGGACGTGAATATCGAGGTGCATTCGGCGCACGATCTCGGCAACGCGCTCGCCGATCCGGGCCAGCTCGAACAGGTGATCATGAATCTGGCCGTCAACGCCCGCGACGCCATGCCGGGCGGCGGCAAGCTCACGATCGAGACGGCCAACGTGGACCTCGATGCCGAGTATGCAGAGGCCCACATCTCGGCAAAACCGGGCCGCTACGTGCGACTCTCCGTCGCAGATACCGGTAGCGGGATGACCGACGAGATCAAGCACCGCATCTTCGAGCCTTTTTTCACTACCAAGGAAGCGGGCAAAGGCACCGGCCTCGGCCTCTCGATGGTGTACGGCATCATCAAGCAAAGCGGGGGCAATATCTGGGTTTACAGCGAGCCCGGCCGCGGCACTACCTTCAAAATCTATCTGCCGCTCGTCGATGCGCCGGTCTCCCGGCAGCGCAGCGTGCAGCCCCATGCTGCGAGCGGCAACAACGAGCTGATTCTTCTCGTAGAAGACGAGCCTGCCGTGCGCCGAGCTGCACAGCGCATCCTCGAGAAGGCAGGATATCGAGTGCTGGCCGCGGGCGACGCGAACGAGGCGCTCTTCCTGTGCAACGAGCATCAGGGGGAGATCGCGCTCTTGCTCAGTGACGTGGTCATGCCGGAGATGAACGGGCGCGAACTGGCAGAGCAACTCAGACGCCTCAACCCCGCGCTCAAAGTCCTGTACATGTCCGGTTACACCGACCACGCCGTCGTTCATCACGGAGTGCTCGAGCCGGGAACCAGTTTCATCGGCAAGCCGTTTTCCGTGGGCGATCTCACGCGCCGCGTTCGCGAAGTACTCGACGAGGCTTGAGCTCGAGTCGGGCTACGCGTTTGGACGGTAGCTGCAGAAGGTGCCGGTATGGACGCTCGCGTCCAGGTGTTTGCCGAGCGTGGGATGCTGCTCCTCGATACGGCGCAGGGCGTCTTTGAGCCGGCGCTGCACGTTGATACGCGCGCGCTCCACGGCAGACCCGGCCCGCCGCGCGCGCCCGCCCAGCCCAAAACCGCGCGCCAGCTCCAGGGCGAGAAACTCGCGCTCTTCCCGGGCGGCCGCTGCGCGTCCAGGATCTTGGTGGGCCTCGGCCTCGGTGATGGTCTCGTCGAGATCTTGCAGCCGGCGTCGGTACAGCTCACGCGCTTCGGCGTCGAGAACCTCGCCAGCGTCCCCAGCGTCGACGTTCTCCGCACCAGACGGCACCAGTAGATCGAGCGCGTGAAACTCTCGCCCGGGCTCGGCCACCAAGCGCGACAAGATCTGAAGACCCTTGCTATCGCGAAGACGAAACGCCTTGCCCGAGTATTCGATCGCCCAAACCTCGCCCTCTTGCAGCAGGGTGAGCGGGACTTCAGCGCGAGCGAGCCGGGCTGGCTTCGGCGCTCCACGGAGCTCTGCCAGGCGCGCCGTCACCCCGGGAATACCCAGCTCGCTCGCCGTGAGTTCCGCAATGCTCAGGAGCTCGAGCGCGCGCGGCTCACTCGCGCCGCGCTGCGCACGCAAGAACACAGCATACTCGAGCGCGATCCACGCGAGCGCCCCGCGGGCTCCGGCGCGCCGTGCTCGATCGAGCGCGTCGTCGAAATGTGAAGCAGCGAGCGCCGGGCGACCGAGCATTGCCTCGAGCTTGCCCAGTGTGAGCGCCACCGGTCCTTGCACCAGCATGCCGACCATGCCCCAGTTGACGAAGCGGTGCGCCGCTGGGCGCATGCGCAGCGCAACCTGTTCGCAAAGCTCGCGTTCTTGGAGAAAGAGCGCGGTCTCGGCCAGCAGCTCGAGCACGGACATGTCTTCGAGAGCCAACAGGCTCGCCAGCTTGTCGTCGCGAGGGAGCGCTGCGCGTGCCGCGTCCCGGCGCCCGAGCGCTGCATGCGTCGAAGCGGCGAACGCCGCCGAGAACTCGTCGCCCCATTCGAACTCTGCGAACGCCGCTTGCATGTCCGGAATGCTGGCGAGCAGCTCCGCCCACAGGCCCCGCGCTCGTAGCAGACCCGCCCTGAAGAGCGTCAAGGTCCGCGGACCGATCGGGTCGCGCAGAGCGCGCTGGGTCTCCTCGGCCTGTTCAGCAAAACGCTCGGCGTCTGCGAAGCGACCTTCATACGCGGCCAGGGCTCCGCGCATCGCCAGCGTCCGCCAGCGGTACAGCCCGTGACCGAGCCCCTCCGCCGCACGCTCACAGGCCTCGAGCATGGCGCGTGCTTCGAGCGTTTCCCCCGTCTCCAGGTAGTCGAATACCAATCGCAAGCTGCCACGCCACGCTTCGACGGGTTCCTTCAAGCGGCGCGCGAGCTCGACGAACTCCTGATTCAGCACGCGGCGTTCGTGCGGATCGGCCAGGTCTTGAAGCGCCGAGCAGCCCGCGCGCAGCACGGCAAGCAGAGTGCGATCGTCAGCCAGTCCCCGGGCCATCTCGATGGCACGCAGCGCGAGCTCGATGGGCTCGCGTGGGTTCGGCGCAGGCTGCAAGGCCGCAGCCAAGCGTGCCTGGACATGCGCCGCCAGAGCGCTCGGTCCGCTGCCGAGCCGGGATTGGGACTCCTGGAGCAACTCCACGAGCACCGGATCGACTTCGCCGTACAGAAACACGATTCCATAGCCCAGCGCTGCGCGCGCGAAACTTTCAGCGTCCAGCTCCACGCGCGCCAATTCCGCGGCCTGCACGCACGCGGCCCTTCCCGCCGCGATCTCGCCGCCCTGCAGGTGCGCACGCCCGAGCGCCAACAGAAGTTCGAACCGCGCTCTCGAAGCGCTCTCTCGATCTGCGGGACAAGCAGCCAGGGCTCGTTCGTACCAATGAGCGGCTTCATCGAACGCCCACTGCGCTTCCGCGTTTTCTGCCGCCGCGCGTGCGCTGGCGACGGCACGCTCGGAGAACGCCGCGCCCGACGCCAGATAGTGATGGGCGATTTCCGATAGGGCGACGTCTGCGGCGCGGGCGCGCGCACGCTCCAGCGCGGCGCCCGCCTTGGCGTGAGCCTGCTGTCGAATGGCCGGGGGCAAGTCTTGGTAGAGAACGTCGCGGAGCAGCACGTGACTGAAGCGAAACTCAGCACCTCCCAAGCCGAACAAGACGGCCGCCTCCACGCATTCGGAGAGCGCCGCTGCCATCACCTCTGGCGAGCGCTCGAGC
>DATHEN010000573.1:0-4165 GCA_035318565.1 Polyangiaceae bacterium | reverse complement strand
CCGAGCGCTGCGCGAGAGTCTGCACGGCCCGAGCGACTGCACGGCGCTGCTGGTCTGGCTTGGTGACGGCGGAGTTGCGCCGACCAGCGAGGACGAAGCGGCTGCGCTCGCCGCTGCGCTGTGCGAGCACGCGCTGCTGCGCGGCGAGCCGCAGCGGGTGAAAGAGCTCTTGGCACGACTCCCCGCGCTGGAACAATTTGCGTATGGGGCCGGCGCCGAGTTTTTGACAGGGGATCTAGCGGCTGCACAGCGGCAGCTGGACGCAGCGTTTGCTCTCGGCACGCATTCAGCCGCTTCTGCAAAGCGTGTGACGATGCCGCATGTAGAGTCGGCGGCCCCGCTGCTCGCGCTGCTCCTCGTAGCGCGCGGCACGCCGAGCGCGCGAACGGCGTTGAAACGCTTGCTGTCGGCAAAAAGCGCCGCTGCAGGCGCGGCGCGCGCGCTGCGACGTTTGCTGCGCTACCTCGAAACGCCGGCCGAGCAGCACCGGCGCATCGACGTGTTTCAGCTGGATGCGGACGCCGGGGCCTGGGAGATGTTGATTTCCGCGCTGACCGTGCACTTGCATCTGCAAGAGCCCGCCACCCGCGCCAGCTGGGCCGGGGTTCTGGTGACGAAGTCGCTCGCTTGGCGCAGCGCGGGCTATCCCTGGATCGCAAAGCAGAGTCTGCTCCTGGCGGCGGAGCTCGACGACACGTACGCGCGGCGCGAGCTGGTTCGGGCGGGGCAGGACGCTTCGCTGCTTGCGACTGCGCCTCGCGAGCTCCGGCTGTGGGATCTCGTGCAACCGAAGGCGGAGTGGGAAAAGACGCTCGAAGCCCTGGCGCAGATCTCCGAGTCGCTGGGCGCGGGCCGCGGTACTCCGAGCCGGCGCGTGGCCTGGTACATCGACATGAGTGACGGAAGCTTCAGCCGCCCCGCGCTGCAGGAGTACCGCGAGGAGACGGGCGCCTGGAGCGCGGGACAGCGCGTTACGCTGGGCGATCTGTATGCGCTGCGCGAGCAGCTGCCGCCCGAAGATTCACGGGTGCTGGCTTGCAGCCTTGAAACGCTGGGTGGCCGGCGCGACCTCACGGATGAAGCGTACGAGCTCCTGATCGGACACCCGCGCGTCTACAACGGCGCACGCCCGCTGGCGCCGATCGAGGTGGCGCGTGGATCTTGCCGCATCGAAACCTCGGAGCAGGCCGGACACATTCGGCTCGTGGTCGAACCGGCGGGCGCCGAGCTCGGCGTGAACGTCGTGCCCGAACGGGAAGACCGCTTGGTCGTGTATCGGGTGACGCGCGAGATGCAGCGCGTGATGCAAGCGCTGCCGCACGGCGTGCGCATTCCACTTTCGCGAGAGCTCGAGGTGCTGGAACTGCTCGGCAAGCTGGCGCAGAGCATCGAAATCCGATCACCACGGCTCGCGGCAGAGCGCGCGGAGCCCGCAGACGCGACCCCGTGCTTGCGCCTTGCACCGCAAGCCGGCGCGTGGCTGGTTCAAGCCGGGGTCCGGCCGTTCGGGAGTGAGGGACGCTTTTTCCTGGCAGGTGTGGGTCGAAGCAGCCTCACGTTGCTCTCCGGTGGAGCGCGCGTGCGGCTCGAGCGCAACCTGGAGCTCGAGCAGTCGCTGCTGTCCGCTCTGGTTGCGGAGTGCGCGAGCCTCCGCTCGGGGAGCGAAGAGGACGCGCCGGACGAGCCCACCGAGAGCACGGACAGCTGGGTATTCAGCACCGAAGGCGTGCTCGCGTTGCTCTCCGAGCTTCGAGCCAGCAAGGTCCGGCATACGCTCGAATGGCGCCAGACGTCCCTGAATTTAGCTGGCAAGGGCAACTCCAAGAACCTGCAACTGCGCCTGCGCTCGGTGAAGGGTTGGTACATCGCGAGCGGTGAGCTCGAGATCGATGAAACGACGCGCGTGCCGCTCGGTGAGCTGATGCGAGCGCCACTGCTCGCTCACGGGAGGTTCTTGCGCCTGCCGAGCGGCGCATACCTGGAGATCGAGGAGCGCATTCGCCGTGTGGTTCAGGCGCTTTCGGCCGTTGCTTCGTTGCGCGGGCGCAGCGCCGACGTTCCCGTGCATCCAGCAGCTCTGGGAAGCCTGCGCGCGCTGACGGCGGGCAGCGAAATCGACGCCGACGAGGGAGCGCGCGAGTGGCTGGAGCGGGTCGATAACTGCGCGCAGCTGTCGTTCGAGCTTCCAGCGGGACTCCGCGCGGAGCTTCGTCCGTATCAGCGCGACGGGTATCGCTGGCTCTGCCGGCTCAGCGAGCTCGGGCTCGGCGCGTGCCTGGCGGACGACATGGGTCTCGGCAAGACGCTTCAGATTTTGGCGCTGCTCGCGCACCGGCAGCACGAAGGCCCAGCCCTGGTCGTAGCGCCCACCTCCGTTTGCAGCAATTGGGTGCGCGAGATCGAGCGTTTCGCGCCGGGACTAGCGGCGCTGGAGTACGCCGGCAGCCAGCGCTCGCTGCTGCTCGAGGAGCTCGGACGCAAAGGGGCCGGCCAGGTGCTCATCTGCAGCTATGCGCTGTTGCAGCAGGATCATCAGGCACTGTCGCAGGTCAGCTGGGCCGCGGCCGTGCTCGACGAGGCGCAGTTCATCAAGAACCCGGAGTCGCTGCGCGCGCGCGCGGCTTTCGGCCTGCAGGCCAGGCATCGCATCGCCGCCACGGGCACTCCGGTCGAAAACCACGCGGGAGACTTGTGGAGCATTTTTCATTTTCTGAACCCGGGACTGCTCGGTGATTGGCGCGAATTCAGACGCCGCTTCGCGAGCCCGATAGAGCGCGACGCGAGCCACGAGGCCGAGCTCGAGCTGCGCCAGCTGGTGCGCCCGTACGTGCTGCGGCGCATGAAAACCGACGTGCTGGCGGAGCTGCCGCCCATCACGGAAGTCGAGCACGCGGTCTACCTCAGCCAGGACGAGCGCACGCTATACACGCTGCTCCGCAAGCAAATTTACGAGAAGCTCTATACGTCGCACGGCAAGCGCCAGCACAAGCTGGAAGTGTTGGCCGAGATCACGCGCCTGCGGCGCTTCTGCTGCCATCCGCGGCTGGTGTTCCCCGAAGCGAACAATGAATGCTCGAAGATCGACACGCTGCTCGATCTGGTCGAGGAGCTTCGCGCAAACGGACATCGGGCGCTCGTGTTCAGCCAGTACGTCGATTTTCTGCGGTTCGTCCGTGAGGCGCTCGACGAGCGCGCCGTCAGTTACGAATACCTCGACGGTTCGACGCCGAAGTCCGCGCGGCAGGCGCGCGTCGACGCATTTCAAAATGGCTCGGCGACGTTGTTCCTGATCAGCCTCAAGGCTGGCGGCTTCGGCCTCAACTTGACGGCAGCCGACTACGTCATTCACCTCGACCCGTGGTGGAACCCGGCGGTCTCCGCGCAGGCGACCGATCGCGCCCACCGCATCGGCCAAGAGCGCAAAGTGACGGTCTACAACCTGGTCACCCGAGACACGATTGAACGAGACATCGTAGAGCTCCACGCCAAGAAGCGGCGTCTCGCTGAC
The DNA here is from genome assembly GCA_035318565.1 of Polyangiaceae bacterium. Classification (GTDB taxonomy): domain Bacteria; phylum Myxococcota_A; class Polyangia; order Polyangiales; family Polyangiaceae; genus DATDJP01. The sequence goes on along the minus strand of DATHEN010000573.1, from coordinate 657 downwards.
TCCGTGCTCGACGGCACCGCACGAGTCGCCGAGCTCAGCACCGAAGACCTGCTGCGGCTGCTAGACGCCGGCTCTGCGTAGTCGTGGCCGGTTCGGGGGCCGGCCGAAATGCCGAGCCGAAGCCCCGTAGGGCGCGCCCGCGGCTATTGCGCGATCGCCCTCCGCGCGGCATCTGGTAGAGTAAAAGCTCTTGCCCAGAAGGGGGCCTGTATTGAGCGCGAATGCGACCGTATTGCTGGTCGACGATGAGCCCATGGTGCGCCGGGCCATCGCTCGTCTGCTGCGAAAGGCGGGGTTCGAAACCCTGCTCGCGGACAGCGGTGAGAGCGGGCTAGAGACTCTGGCCCGAGCTCAGCCCCAAGCGGTCCTGCTCGATCTCAACATGCCGGGCCTGGGCGGCCTGGAAACGCTCACACTCGCGGTCGAGCGCGCTCCGGACACGCCCATCATCGTGGTCTCTGGATCGGGCGCGATCGACGATGTCGTCGAGGCGGTGCACCGTGGCGCCTGGGACTACGTCATGAAGCCGATCGGCGATGCCGAGATGCTGCTGCAGCCGCTCCGGCGTGCGCTCGAGAAGGCGGACCTCGTCCACCAGCTGCAGACGCAACGCGCCAGCCTGGTCCGCTTGAACGAACAACTCACCGATGCCGTTGC
>DATHEN010000572.1:0-5377 GCA_035318565.1 Polyangiaceae bacterium | reverse complement strand
CTGCAGCCGGTCTTGGCCGCGAAGCTCTCAGCGGCCTTGGTGGGACGACCGTCTGCATCGAACGCGACCCGCGCGGGCGGTCCCACGACTTGCTCATCCAGATCCGGTTGGCGCTCCGCCACTTGCTCCGCGACGACTGCCAGCCGGCGCGGAGTGCCGTAGGCATGCAGCGCACCGTGCGAAAGCCGGAGCTCCTTCATACGCCGGCCAAACAGCTCCGGAAGAGCCTCGATGGCGCGGGCCACGAACGTCGCGGGTAGCTCCTCGACACCAATCTCGAGCAGCAGGTCTTCTGCCATGGGGGCGGACACGTTAGTACCAGAAGGGGGCAAAGACGATAGGCGCCCGCGACCGGTGCGTGCTAGCCCTGGGGCGTGCGCATCTCTTGCCCCATTTGTGAAACCGTAATCGCAGACGCACCTGCTGATTTTGGGCCACGCCCGTTCTGCTCGGAGCGCTGCAAGCTGATCGATCTCGGCAACTGGCTCGGGGAAAAATATCAAATTTCCCGCGATCTCCGGCCGGAGGACTTGGAAGACGACAGCTAACGAGCTGAAGTGAGGCCGGCTGCCGTGGGCCGCGCTGGTGAGCTCCGACCCTCTCGCGCTCTGGGCAGAAAGCGCTGGCTGGGCAGCGGCTGCGCTTTCGGCGTGCTCTCGGCGCCTGCTCGCTTTTGGCCCCGAGCCGTGACGAGCTCGCGAACGGCGAACAGGCACAGGGCGGGGCACCGACGGCGGACGGCAGCAGCGGAGCCTCGGGCGCTCCGGCTGGAACGGGTGAGCGCTGAGGCTCCTCGCTGCTAGCGCGCTCGAAAGACGACCACGTGATTGTTAGCAGGGCGGGCCACTACGTTCGCCAGGCTCATGTCCTGAGCGTTCGCCGCGCGCTCGATGTCCCTGAGCTCGCGCACGCCCCACTCCGCGTTCTCCCCGCGCAGGCGCTGGTCGAAGGCCACGTTGCTCTCGGCGCCGAAGTCGCCGTCGATGACGTAAGGCCCGTACAGTACCAGCGGACTGCCGGGAGAGAGAACCCGACGAGCACCCTGCAGAAGTGCCAGACACGCGCTCCACGGCGCGATGTGAATCATGTTGATGCAGACGATCGCGGCCACGCTTTCGACGGGCCATGCTGCCGAGTGCACGTCCAGCAGGATCGGCGCGTTCAAGTTCGGCAGCGCGGCTTCTCGCACGTGCTCGGCGATGCTGGCGAGCGTGTCGGAGCTCGCGTCCGAAGGTTGCCAGACGATGCCCGGTAAGTGCTGCGCAAAGAACGCCGCGTGCTGTCCAGTGCCGCTCGCGATCTCGAGCACCGTGCCCGCCTTCGGGAGCTCCTCCGAGAGCACCTCGAGAATCGGGAGCTTGTTGCGTTCCGCAGCCGGCGCGTGACGTTTCATGTCATTTTCAAGCGAGCAGCGCAGCGAGCGCCGGCCGCACCACTTCGTCCAGTGCACGCCGCCGGACGCGCACGAGCTCGGATTGGGGCCACATGCCATGGTCCGCCAGGATGCTCGCATGGAGCGTCACTTCTGGCGGATCTTCCACGTCGCCAACGATGCCGGGATCTTCCGCGAACGCTTGATTCACAGCGACACGCACCTCGGCTTTGCCGGAGTCGAGCGCCCAGCGCACGGTTTGCCAGGCGAGCTCCGCGTGACTCGCCTCGTCCCGGGCGACGACGCTGAGCGCTGCGCGCACGTCCGCGTCCGTTGCGCGACCGAGCAGGGCGCTGGCTTCGGCGGCGCCTACGGTTTCTCCAATGCAGCCTTCCTTGGCAGTGCTCGCGGCGAGCCCTGGCAATGTGGCGTTCAATGCGAGGGTGCCCTCGAGCGGCAGCGCTCCCGGTCCGACGGCACGGCCCTCGTAACGCGAGGCCAACCTGAACGCGATGCGCGCGTGTTCGATCTCGTCGAGCGCGGCGCGGTGGGCGGCTTCGACGAGCACGGCGGGCGCGCCGACGGCCATGAGCTCGAGCGAGAAGCGCGAGAAGCTCGCGATAGACGCATGTTCGAGGAGCGCCAGCCCGCTCCAGTGAGCGGCGAGCACGCGGCGCGCGTCTTCGGGAATGCCGACACTCATGACGACGCCAGACGATTCAGCGCCGTTTCACACCCAGCCGGAGCTGAAGACGAGCTCGGCGACCAAACCGCGGCCTTCGACCAAGAGCGGGCGCCCGGTACACCATTGCAGCGGCGCCACGTAACAACAGCGTCCCTGCACGGTGCTGTACTGTTGTGCGCTCTCCGGTGAATAAGGGCCGCTGATGCCCGGTGGACGGCCCGGCACACCGCACGTGCACGTGCCGGAACCCAGACTGGGATAGCCGATGTCGGAGGGGACGACCGCGCTGGCGGCTTTGCACTGCGCGCTACCCGCCGGCGGCTCGATGCAAAACACGCGCAGGCAGCATGGCCCGAAGAGCATGGGGTTGCCCTCGCCGTAACACTGCGGATAGCCGCTGCCCGCGTCCGAGTTTCCGCCGGGTGGCGGCGGCGGCAGATTGGGCAAGCCGCTCGTTCCGCCCGCTCCTCCCACACCACCCTGCGGCGTGGTGGCACCGCACGCGGCGACGAGCACGCCCGGCGTCGCGACTCGGATCAGCCGCGCTGCGAGCGCCGGGAGGGTGGTTGAGTACGCGAACCGTTCGAGCTTGGACATCAGGCCTCTTGGCTCGGCAGTGTAGCCGCATGACGCGCAGAAGGCACGCGCCCGAAGGCCGCCGGCTCACGTTCTAGTTGAAGCGCCCGTGAAATCACTCCACCACTCGGCGATGCTCGCCCGCAGGGGTGTCTCGTGGTTCTTCGGGCTGCTTCTCGTGGGTTGCGGAGGCGCGGGTGAGTCCGAGCGCCACGGCAGCGAGCTCCGTCCGGAAGAGTATGCGCTTCCGGCGTTGATGCAGGACATCTTCGTTCCCACCTGCTCTTCCGGTCGCTGTCACACGCGCGGCATCGCGTTCGGCGACTTGATTCTGGACGAAGACGTCATCGCGAACACCGTGGGGGTCGGCTCGAAGGGCGCGCCGCCACGCATTCTCGTAGTGCCCGGTGACCCGGCAGCCTCTTACCTGTTCGAGAAAATTTCCTCGGACGCTCCGGCGGCAGGCGCGCGCATGCCACTCACGGGCACACTACCGACCCACGACATCGCGCGTATTCGCGCCTGGATTGCGGCGCTCGAGCCGCGCTGAGCCCTCAGCCGGGCTTGAACTCGTGCTCGCGCAGCACACGCCAGAAGTCGCGGCGCGTGGTCAGCTTGGGTTTTTCGAACGCCCAGCGGTAGCGACCGTACTCCGCGTCGAGCGAGCGCTTGAACTGCGCGAGCGCGCTGCGGTCGACAGCACAGCGCGCCGCCTGAACGTCGACACCGTAGATGCGCGCGGCGTTGAGCCCCAAGATCTTGCGTTTACGCTCCATCGTGAGCGCGGGGTAGCCGTACTGCGTTTGGAACGCCTCGGAGATCTGAAACTGCAGGAACGCCGTGATCTGCTCCTGCGGTGAGCCGTACCACATGCAGTCCGTACCCCAGACCACGTTGTCCTCACCGACGTACTTGAGCAGCTTGCCGATCATGTGCGCTGCAGCGGACGGGTCACCCTTCGCGAACTGCCACGACGTCCCGAGCTCGGCGTACACGTTCTGGCCCGGACCGATTTGGTTCTCGATCAGCGCCGTGATCAGGCTGTTGGTGCCCGCGCGTGAACCCTGTGTGTAGGGAATCTCGAACTGGCGCTGGTTCAAGAAACCCGAGTGGTAGACGATGAAATTTGCCTGAGAAAAGCGCTTGGCGATGACACCGATATCCTTTGGGTCGTTGAACTCCTCGGAAAATCCGACGATCGGCAAACCCTTGTGAATACAGAACGTGTTCACGCCGAGCTCGAGGCCGCGTTCAATCATCGGCACACCCAACACGGGATCATCGTAGCGGTAACCGTCCAGTGCCACCTCTTGCGTGTTGTTCGGTGACCACGCCGGGTACGTCTTCCAGGCGCCGATTTTACCGACGCGCGCCAGGTTGGTCTCCATGGCCTCGAGCTGAGCCGCCACGTCGGACGCCGTCTTGCCCGTGCGGTTCGGCAGTACCATGTGGTGGTTGACCACGCGCTCGGTCCCGGCCGCGATGGCATTGATGGCGTCGCGCGTCTCGGCGATTTCGTGGTTCGCGATCGGGCTCGCCTCTTCGTTCGGCGCGGGCAGGCCGGAGAGCACCGCCACGGTGGTATCGCTCTCCAGGAACATCAAACGCGCGTATTCGTTACGGCTGAAGCACGCCACCGGGTCTCCCGGGTTGCAGGCCCGCGCGTAGTGCTGTTGTTGGCGTAGGAAGGACGCGAACGCCGTGGTCTCCGAGCGATTCACGTGGTGCGTCTGGATATCGAAGATGAACTCCTTCGACGGGTCCAGGATGCTGGCGCAGGCGGCGTCCGCGTCCATGGGATTCGGGCCTACGTCGTAGTAACCGCCGTCGCGCGGTCCACCGCCACCGCTACCGCCTTGCCCACCACCACCGCTGCCACCGTTATTGTCCGAGCAGCCCTGCGCCACGTTGATCATCGCCAGCGTCGTGGCCACGCCCATGGCGCTCGCCATGAATTCCCGTCGATCGATGTTGTAACGGCGCGCGCCCTCTTCGGCCTTTTCGAGCGCCAGTTTTTCCGCCAATCGCTCCTGCGGCGTGGCCTCGTAGAAGTACTCGGCGTTGCTTCGATCACCGAGATGAATCGGAGCCTTCAGCGGCAACTCCACGTCGGTTCGCTTGCGGTTACGCAGCCAGCGCAGTCGAAAATCGGACATGAATCAGCTTCCCTTGTGAGTGCGAAGTCTCGCGGACGCCTGCACACAGTTCACCCACATCGCGCGATCGCCGTCAATCTAGCGGCCAGACACTCGCATTCGAATCCCACGAGCGTCACGAATCGTTGTTATTTGTACGCGATGGTCAATCTGAACGAACTCACGGCAAAGCTGTTCATGAAGCTCCGGAGCTGGCTCGAGGCGAGCGTCGTCATGCTCCCCAATGCAGTGCTCGCGCTGCTCTTGGTGGTGCTGGCAGTGCTGGTCGCCAAGCTCGTGCAGAAGATCGTTCAACGTCTCGTCTACCGTACCAGCAAGAACACCGCGATCAGCGAGCTGCTCGGCACACTGGCACGCTTCGCGGTGGTAATTCTGGCGGTATTCTTCGGGCTCGGGCTCTTGAATCTGAACAAGACCGTCACCTCGCTCTTGGCCGGCGTCGGTGTGGTGGGCTTGGCGCTGGGCTTTGCGTTCCAGGACATCGCCGCAAACTTCATGTCCGGCTTCTTGATGGCCATCCGGCGTCCGTTCGACATCGGCGATCTCGTCGAGGTTGCCGGACACAAGGGACGCATCAAACACATTGCG
>DATHEN010000571.1:0-10816 GCA_035318565.1 Polyangiaceae bacterium | reverse complement strand
TCGACAACAACGTGGACTGGGCGCTCTCGCGCGAGCGTTACTGAGGCACGCCGCTCAACGTGTGGGTGTGCAGCGCGGACAGTGACCACAAGCACGCGCCCGCGTCCGTTGCCGAGATCGAGAAGCGGAACCCTGACGCCTTCGCCTACTGGAAGTCGTGCAAAGAGCAGGACCCGTCGCTGAACGATCACCTGATCGTTCACAAGCCGTGGATCGATCGGGTCACGTTCCCTTGTCCGACGTGCGGGGCCGAGATGCGCCGAGTACCGGACGTGATCGACTGCTGGTTCGACTCGGGTTGCATGCCGTTCGCGCAGTGGGGATTTCCGCACGCGGTGGGATCGAAAGAACGCTTTGATGCGGCCTTTCCCGCGGATTTCATCAGCGAAGCCATCGATCAGACGCGCGGCTGGTTCTATTCGCTGCTGATGGTCTCGACTCTGGTGTTCGACGAAGAGACGCAAGCGCGGCTCGACCTGCGCAGCGTGCGCGCCTTTCCGCATCCGTTCCGCACCTGCATCGTGCTCGGGCACGTTTCGGACAAGGAAGGGAAGAAGGAGAGCAAGAGCAAGGGCAACTACACGCCGCCGGACATCATTCTGGATCGCGTGCGCATGGAGTTCGGCGTGCTCGAAAAAGCGCCCGGCGCCGAGGCGCAGCCGGGCGAAGTGCTGATCGCGCGCGAAGATCTGGAAGGTATGGACTTGAACGACGGCGCGCGCATTGCCGCGTACCGAGCGGATCGACCCGAGCAGAAGCTGGCGCTCACGGTGCGCGCACACAAGAAGCTGCCGCGGCGCGTGGCCCTCTTGGCGGAAGCGGATCGCAAGCAGCTCGAGCTCGGCGAGATCAGCACGGGTCTCGGCACGATGCCCGTTGAAGTGCCGCGCGCACCCGTGGCCGAGCGACTTACGCTCGAGGACGAGAGCACGCCCGCGCCCGGAGCCGACGCGTTTCGCTGGTTTTTCTACGCGGCCTCGCCGCCGTGGAGTAACACGCGCCACAGCCTCGGCAACGTGCGCACGCTGCAGAAGGACTTTCAGGTCAAGCTGCGCAACGTCTATGCGTTTTTCACGATCTACGCGAACATCGACGGTTGGCGTCCGACGGAGGCGGCGCACGCAGGTCGTCCCTTCGCGGAGCGAGCGCTGCTCGATCGCTGGATCCTGAGCGAGCTCAACCTGGCCGTTCGCGACGTGCGCACGGCGCTCGATGGCTACCTGGCGTACGACGCTGCTCTACGGCTCGTCGATCTCGTGGAGGCGCTCTCGAATTGGTACGTGCGCCGCAGCCGCGCGCGCTTCTGGGCGCAGGGTCTCGAACAAGACAAGCGCGACGCGTACGCGACTTTGTACACGGCGCTAGTAACCATCACGAAGCTCACCGCGCCTTTCATCGCCTTCATGAGCGAGGAAATGTATCAAAACCTGGTGGTGCGCGCGGGCGTGCCCGGCGCCAAGGAAAGCGTTCACCTCGATCGCTATCCCGAGGCGAGCCTCGGCGAGATCGACGAACGGCTGGTCGAAGAAACGCGCGCCGTGCGTGAAATCGTCAGCTTGGGCCTCAGCGTTCGCACAGCGAACAAGCTCAAGGTGCGCCAGCCCCTGGCTCGCGCCGACGTGGTGTTCAACGACGGCGCGCTCTTGAAACGGCTCGGCCCTTATCGTGAGCTCATTCAGGACGAGCTCAACGTCCACCAGCTCGAGTTCATGTATCCGGGCCACGAGCAGGGCGCCGTGGCGTTTCGCCTGAAGCCGAACTTCCGCAGCCTCGGCCCGCGCCTCGGCAAAGGGGTGCAGGACGTCAAAAAGGCCCTGGATGCGCGTTCCGGCACGGAGCTCCACGCCGAGCTCTCACGCAGCGGCAAGCTCGTGCTCGAGGTCCGCGGTCAGCCGCTCGAGCTCGTTCTCGAGGAGCTGGAAGTCGTGGTCGAAGCCCAAGCGGGCTTCGCGGCCGAAACGGGCCGCACCGGCGTGGTGGTGCTTCACACCACGCTCACGGACGCGCTCATCGACGAAGGCTACCTGCGCGAGATCATGAGCCGCGTTCAGGCGACCCGCAAAGAGCTCGGCCTCGAGTTCACTGATCGCATCGAGCTCTGGATCGACGGCAGCGAGCGCGTCCGGCGCATTGCCGCCGAAGGCCGCGAGCAGATTCAACGCGAATGCCTGGCCACGACAGTGCGCGTCGAACCTGCTGGCGAGATGAAGCAACACTCCATCGGCGAAGAGACGCTCAGCCTCCAAGCGACGAAGATCGACGCATAGGAATCACTGTCCGGGCACGCACTGCGGAGCCATGCACTTGTTGCCCGGGGTGCAGTCGGCGTCACTCTGACACGGCCACGCACACTTGCCGACTTGCGTGTTGCAACGGTGGGTCATGCAGCTTGCGTCCGACGAGCACGGGAACGCAAACGCTGCGGGCTGCGAGGTGGTGCCGGTGGCCGTGGGAGCGGCCGTGGGAGCGGCCGTGGGCTGCGGATAGGGCTGCTGTTGTCCGTAGCCCGGCTGCTGCCCATAACCGGGTTGCTGTTGCTGTCCATAGCCCGGCTGCTGTCCATAGCCCGGTTGCCCGTAGCCCCCCTGTGCGGGCGGCGGCTCTTCCTCTTTCTTTTTGCACGCGCCGATGACGAGCACGGGAACCACGGTGGCAAGCACTAAGGCAACGGCTTTTTGCATGGGAATTCTCCTCGGGCGGATTCAGGCGCCCCTATAACTAGTTTGGACGGAGCATCTGGGTCAACTCATCAGATGTGTCGGCTCTGAGCCGTTTTTCCGTGCCCTGGAAAGGTGTATCTTCGCCTTTCTAGCCTCAATGACGAAAAAGGCGGAGCAGGGGGAGGTCCTGGGCGAAAGCGCCCTGGGACGCCTCGAGACGGACTTGAGCGCAGCGCTCCGCCGCAAGCCAGCCCACGAGGAAAAGCTCGGTGGCGCCTTGCGCGTGCTGGCGCCGTATTCGCCCCGTTTGCGCAAAGCCATCGTGGATGCCGTCGAGACGATGATCCAGCGCGGCTCGTACAAGCGCCCGCTGTACGCGGCCACCGTGCGCGCGGTCGGAGAAATGGGGGACAAGCGCGCGAGCGGCGCGCTCCGCACGGCGCTGTCGGCCGACGACGCCGGAGGCCTCGCGACTTTGTCCGCCGCTTGCTTCACGAGCGAGGCCGGCCTGAGTGACGTGCTGGCGCGGCTGGCTACGAGCCGGCATCCGCAGCTCGCGTTCGCAGCGGAAGTGGCGCGGGTGGCGCGCGGCGAGTCCAACGGTGCGCACGTTGCGTCGGTTGCTCCGAAGATCAAAGAGAGTCATCGCATTTCGCTGTGCGTCGAGATGTTCGTGCCGCTGCTCTGGCACGCCCCGGTGCCGGTGGCGATCGCGCCGGCGCTGGCCGTGCTGCGCGACGCAGAACGCCATCTGGGCCGCTGGCTAGTTTTGGCAGAAATTGCGGTACGCGCCGGCGATCAGCGCCCGCTCGACGAAGCACGGGAGCGCGCGCGTGAAGGTCCGAGCAGCGCGCGTGCGGCATGGGCGATGGTGGCTTGGGCGCTGGGAGGCGAGCAGGGATCGGCGCCCGCTCGTCCCACGCTCGATCTGATTGCGCGTCTGAGCGACCGCCCGAGCGCGGATCGCGATCCGACGTTCCTGTTTCGCTTGGCAGAAGCGGGCGTGCCCGCGGCGCGCGCGATGCTCGAGAACCTGACGAAGACCCCCGGCCTCACCGACGCGACCGGCGCGCGCGCCGCGCTTTACTTGATTCGAGACCACGAACGTCAGGATCTGCGTGAGGAGCTCGGTCAGCTCGCCAAGAATCCGCGTCGCGAAGCGGTGCGTGGCCTGGCCGCCGCCGCCCTTTACGATGCCGGGCACCCGCACGTATCGCTCGATCTGTGCGCGGAGCTCGCGAGCAGCAAACACCTGACGACGTCGATTTGGGGCAACCTGCTGACGGCCGCGGGCGCTGGCCGCCTCGCCACGCGCAGCGTAATTTACGAACCCACTTTTCGGCGCGTACAGCTCGGATGGGTCGAATAGAACCACGCAATAGTCTTGGCAGGAGCAGATCGCGATCGACATGAGCGGGCACATCTCCACACAAACAAGCCGGCGTGGCCGGCGCCGTCTTCTCGCTCGTCGGACGAGTCGCCAACCATTGCCTGTTGCTCCGGGAAGGCTAGGCAAAAGTCCGGCCTGCTCGGGCACTGGACAAGGTTCGTGGCAGTAGCAATAAGCCGCTTTCTGAGCCTGATGGCCATGACCGTGGCCGCGATCGCGCTCGATGCGCGTGCAGAGGTCCCACCCGCGAAGCTCACGCTGGTCGCGGATCTGGACGATGACGACGCGAACGGCGTGGCGGACGCCCTGAGCACCAAACCGTCCGGCGCCGTCCTCGAGGACGTGCATTGGCTGAAGGGGCTGACGGCGCGCACGCGCCTGGTGCGCATCGAAGGCAACGCCGTGCGCGCCGTCGCGGACGGCAAAGTCCTTACTCCGCGCGGCCCACTGCCCGCGCGCGTCGGCCTCCAGGGACTCGAACGCGGCACGGCGCGCGTCGTGTTCAGCGATCGGCAGATCGACGTCAGTGTGCTCGAGCTCTACGCCGTGGACGGCCGCGGCGAACGCGTCGACCTGGCGCGCTCGCATGCGTCACTGAGCCGTGTGCTGCCCGGCTCGTTGGGGACCAGTGAGGGCGCAAAAAAGCCGGATCCGGACGCGCTCCACTGGTACATCGCGGGTCCCGAATCCGATCTACCGGGACGGGTGCGCATCCGCTCGCGGCGCCCCTCGGGCGAGCCGCTGGACGTCCTCGACGACGTGCCGACCAGCGCGGTGCCCTGTGCTTTTTCCACGCCTTCGACCGTAAAATGCCGGCGCACGCCGTTGATCCGCGCCACGGCCGACGTCATCGACCGCAGCCATCCGAGCTCGTCGGGGCGCTCGCTGCGCGCCGAAGTGGGGGGCACGCTCGAGGTTCAGTTGAACGGCGGCAAGGCCGCGGCGGTGCGCGTGGGTGGCCCGCGCAAGACACGCCTCGGCGCGCTCGATCGCTACCGCGGGCGTCTGCGGGTGCGCGTCGTGCGCCTCTCCGCGGGCGGCTCGGTGCCGATCGGCGGCGACACGCAGGGGGCGCTCGCCTTGGCGCGAGAAGAGATACGCACGGCGAGCGCGCTGTGGGGCCAGTGCGGCATCCATTTCGGCATGTCGCGCGATCTCGACGTCCAAGTCGTTGACCCGCCGCCGGCGCATCTACTTGCGGTCGGTTGTGAGCAAGGTCTGCCGGCCACGGGTGGGGAGCTCGCGATCCGAGTGTTGGGCCGTGAGCTGCGTCTGCGCACGCGCGCCGGTCAAACGCCCACGGAGGTGGCCAATGCGCTCGCGGAAATGCTCCGCCACGCGCGCTTTCGCGCCGAGCTCAGCCCGAATGCGCGCACCTCTCCGGGCGCGCAGCGGACGGTGGACGTGCTCGTCAAGAATGCCGACGGCACTCCGGCAGCCGTCGAGGCCAGTGTGCGCGCCGAGCTCTCGAACGATCCCACCTTGCGGCTTTGCCTCGGAGAGGTCGATCTCTCGGATGGTCTGACGCATTTTACGGATTTCGATGCCGTGGCCGGCACCATCGAAGAGCGCTCGCTCATCAAGGCCTTCGATGATGGTGATCCGGGCACGATCGAGGTGTTCATCGTGCCGAGCTTCGCGCGCAGCGGCCGCATCGGAGAGTCGTTCATCTATTCGGAGGGCGCGGGGGTGCGCAACGTGGTGATCCTCGATCGCGCCGGCGTGCGCGCAGGCGCGCGCTCCTATGCGCTCGCCCACGAGCTCGGCCACATCTTGCTCGACATGCCGGATCATCCCGATGATTTCGGGGTCGATCAGCCCGAGTCCCTGATGGATGCAGATGCCGCGGACCCCACGATTTTCGGCCCGCGCCGGCTCAGCGTCTCCGAATGTGAACGCGCCATCGTGCAAAGCGGACCCGGTGCTCCCATGCCGCTTTTGCAGGACTGGCCCCTGCGCAACAAGTAGTCGACTAACCCGTGCGCGCGGGCAACGGAGTTGCAGCGCGCAGATCGAGCAGCGTGAAGAGGCGCAGCGACAGCTTCTTGCGTGTGCCGTGCTCGGGGCTGGGCCCGACGCACGCTGGGCAACCCGAGTCACACGAACAGCGTTCGATGAGCTCGCCCGCGCGCGCCAGCAAGTCTTGGGCGCGTTCGTAGATGCGCTCGGCCAAGCCGACCCCACCGGGCTGCGCATCGAACAAGAACAGCGTGGGGCTGAAGCCGCCAGTGCGACCGAGCTCTGGATCGCGACCCGGCGCGGCTTGCTCCGAGGAGTCGCCGCCCGCGGCCGCGCCGCCGTCCCCCAGGGTTTGCCCGATATCCCGCGCGTCACACATGAGGAACAAGGTAGACAGGATTTCGAGCGCAGAGCCGAGGCCGCGCAGGCCCTCGATCAGATCGGGACGGGAGAGCTTTTGCTCGTCGATCCAGCGCGCCACCCGGCTTTCCGGCAAAGTGAACCAGAAGCTCGTGGTGTGCATCTGCATCTCTGGCAAAAACACGTCACCGTAGCCGGCGTTCTCGTGCGTGAAGAACTTGATCTTCTTGTAGCCGGTGACCTTCTCGATCACTTTGACTTCACCCCAGCCGATCTGCGCCTGCGATACGGACGCCTCGTCCCGCGTCTCGATCACCGAGACGGTGCGGTAGGTGAGGGCAGTAGTGAAGTAGTCCGGCTCCACTTTCCGCACGAACGCTTTGTGGTTCTCGTAGTCGAGCCGCTCCACCTGGTACTGCGCGGCGTCATGCTGGTAGATGGCTTGCTCGTGGAGCATGGTGTGCGCCGCGCGCCAGTCGAGCTCGGCGATGGTCTTGCCGTGCGCGACGTCGATGATCACGAAGTTGTCCCAGCCGACGTTGCGCAAAGACACTTGATTGGCGGGAAATGCTTCGCCGGACCAGTGATACGCGGACCCCGAAGCGTGCACGAGCCCATGGCCGGCCAGGTATTCGAGCGCGTCGCGCGTGGCGGCCGCGTCCAGGGTCAAATAGCTCTCGCCATGGGCGGGTGTGCTGCCGCGCACGTCCGGCGCGTTGATTTGAAACGGCGCTTCGAACGCCGAGCATTTCAGGTGCTGAATCAGAATTTCGACGTTGCTGGGGTCGATGCGCGCCTCTTCGGCACCCGCTTCCAAAATGTACTCGGGCTCACGCGCCAGAAATTGATCGAGCGCGGCGCTCGAGCAGACCATGAGCGCAACGCTGGTCGACCCGCGGCGGCCAGCGCGGCCGAAGCGCTGCCAGGTCCCGGCGACGGTGCCCGGGTAGCCCGCACACACCACGGCATCCAGATCCCCGATGTCGATGCCGAGCTCGAGCGCGTTGGTGGCGACGACGCACAGGATTTCTCCGCTGCGCAGGCCCTGCTCGATGCGCCGGCGGGTCTCGGGCAAGTAGCCGCCGCGGTAGGCCATGATCGCGTCGCTGCCCGCCAGGTCCCCGCACTGCGCGCGCAGGTACTTGAGCATGACCTCGACCGAGTTGCGGGACGGACCGAACACGATGGTCGGCACGCGCGCACGCAGCAAATCCGCCGTGAGCCGCACGCTTTGCTTCAAGGTGCTGGCGCGAATGCCGAGCTCTTCGTTGACCACGGGCGGGTTGTACAAAAACACCTGCCGGCTCGCATGCGGTGCGCCCGAGCGCTCCACGAGCGCGACGTTCTCCGGTTCGACACCGAGCAACCGGGCGGCGTGCTCGCGCGGATTGCCGATGGTCGCAGTGGCGCAGATGAACGTGGGGTGCGAGCCATGAAACGCCGCAATGCGGCGCAGGCGCGCGACGACGTGCGCCATATGTGAGCCAAAAACGCCGCGATACGTGTGCAGCTCGTCCAGCACCACGTAGCGCAGGTTCTGCAAGAAGGCCGCCCAGCGTGCGTGGTTCGGCAAGATGCCGGCGTGCAGCATGTCCGGATTGCTGAGCACGATGCGGCAGCGCTCGCGGGCTGCACGCCGCGCGTCTCCCGGCGTGTCTCCATCGTAAACGGTGGCCGGAATCGAGAGGCCCGTCTCGGCGCTGAGCTCGCGCACGCTCTGCTCTTGGTCCCGCGAGAGCGCCTTGGTGGGGTAGAGGAACAGCGCGCTCGCCGTCTCGTTGCGGCAGAGCGCGTCCAGCACCGGAACGTGGAAGCACAAGCTCTTGCCGCTGGCCGTCGGAGTGGCGATGACGACGTGCCGCGAGCCGAGCGCGGCTTCGATGGCCTCGACTTGATGCGTGTACAGCGCGCGAATGCCGCGACGCTCGAGCGCGGCCTGCACGCGCGGATGGAGCCCGCTCGGCATAGGCGCGTGGCGCGCAGCGCTCGAGCCAATCAGCCGCTCGGCCGCCAGGCAACGCCGCACGCTGCCTTCCGCAAACCAGCGGTCGATGACGGCTTGCACCCCGAGCTGCTGTGACCAGGGAGGTGACGGCATGGGCTCTGGACACTATACAAATGTTCCGTACGGGTCAAATCGCTGCCAATCTTCCCGGCAGGGTACTAGCCCGAGACAAAGACCTGTCGTAGGAAAGCTCGCACCACGGATGACGGAGCCCTCGCCCTCTTCGCTCGCGCCGGAGCCCGCGCCCGCCGCCCCGCCCACGGATCTCTCGACCTCGCTGCCCGCGCGCGCTCCCGAACGCGCCGAGCGGCCGCCCTCGTTCGTGTTCTTCGGCGTCGTCGCTGCGGTCTCCTTGTTCATGGATGTCAGCAGCAAGGCGTGGGCCGAGATCACGCTCGCCAGGCGGTCCTTTCTCGAGCCGTCGATCGTGCTGATCCAAGATCATCTGCAGTTCACGCTCGCCTACAACCGAGGCGGCGCGTGGGGCCTTTTGCAGAACGCGCCGGAGCAGATCCGGAAGTGGTTCTTTCTGCTGGTGAGCGTGCTCGCGATCGCGTTCATCGTGTCGCTGTACGGCCGGCTGATGTCGGGTCAGCGCGCACTGAAGTGGGGTTTGCCGCTGGTGCTGGGCGGCGCGCTCGGCAACTTGTCGGATCGCATCACGCGCAGCAGCGTGATCGATTTCATCGACTACCGAGCCAACTGGATCGAGTCGATGAACACGTTAATCGCCAAGTACGTCACGCGTTGGTCGGTTACCGACCATTGGCCCACGTTCAACGTGGCGGACATCGCCATTTGCATCGGCGTGGGTCTGATGGCCATCGATATGTTCACCTCGCGCCGCCATCACGCGGCCGTGGCAGCGATTCAGACGAATCCGCCTCTCAGTAAGCCACCGGCGGCAGGCTGAGGCAGAGCCGGGGCGACATGCAAAACCGGCTCTTCACGCTCTTCGACATCCCGTTTCCGAGCTACTTTTTCCTGCTGCTAGCGGGCGTGCTCTTCTGCACGGCGATAGGTACGCTGTGGGCCAAGCGAGTGGGGCAGGACCCGGACGTGATCGTCGATTTGGGTTTGATGGGCCTGCTCGTCGGCGTGATCGGCGCGCGTGTCATGCACGTGCTGGTGGACGGCTACTTCTGGGACTACGTGCACCTCTGCAGCAATCCCTCGCTGGTGGAATGGAAGATCACACGCGCCGAATGTCTGCGCGATCAGTACGCCGAGGGCTGGCTGTTCGGGATCGGAAGCCACCCGCACGGTCCGCTCGGAAACTGGGACGCCGTCAAAGAGGTGTGCCGGCCCGTCGTGCCGGCGACGCTTTCGGGTCGCATCGACCTGTGCATGTCCTGGGCGAAATTCTGGGCCGGCGGCCTCACGTATTACGGCGGCTTCATCGGTGGCACGGCGGCAGCGTGGTACCTCCTGCGGCGCGATCGTTTTCCGTTCTGGAAAGCTGCGGACATGGCCGCGATTGCCATCCCAGTGGGCATCGGCTTCGGGCGCATGGGCTGCCTGCTGGCAGGCTGTTGTTTCGGCAAGCCGCACGGCGGCCACCTCGGTCTGGTGTTTCCGCCGCGCAGCCCGGCCAGTGAATTTCAGCATCGAATCGGGCTCATCGACTCGCCATTCCAGGCCTCGTTGTCGGTTCATCCCACGCAGATTTACGAGTCGGCGGCGGCGTTCACGATTTCGGCGATTTGCGCGCTCTATGTGCACGGGCGCAAACGTTACGACGGGCAGGTCTTCTTCTCCTTTCTCGGGCTCTACGCGTTCGCGCGTTTCATGCTCGAGTTTCTGCGCAGCGACGACCGCGGCGGGGTGCTCGGCCTGAGCACCTCACAGTGGATCGGCCTGGGCATGCTGGGCGTGGCCTTCGCCGCGCACCGCTGGTTTGCCGCGAGGGCAGAAAATCGCCCGACTCCGCCCGTCGCGCTAAAATCAGCGTGATGCGAGCAACAGAGCCGAAATTGCTGCTTTGCGCGGCCGCGCTCGTGGCCTGGCTGTATGCGCTTGCATGCCAGGAAACCGGCGACCGGCCACCGCCGTCGTCCGGTTGCTCGTCTCCCGACGCAGGGTGCGGGCCTTTTCCGCCCGGCGGAGGCGGCACGCCGCGTGATGGCGGCGCGCGAGATGCCAGGTCCGACTCCGGCTCGAACCCGCTCGCGGAGCTGACCGGTACGGTCGTGGCTTTGAGTGCGGATTTTACGACCAAGCTACCGTTTCCGGGCACGGCCACCATCCACGCGCAAGCGCGGCGCGGCGGCTTCGTGAGCACGAGCTACGACGGCCAGAACCCGTTTCGCTTACCCGGGGTCGTCGTCTCGGACAGAACGTGGGTGGGGGTCAAGCCGAGCTCCACGACCGGGCCCGTCCTGCCGACGCTGCAGCCGATCGATACCCGCACCGACGATCCGGTGGAGCTGGGGGCGCTCCAGG
>DATHEN010000570.1:0-4890 GCA_035318565.1 Polyangiaceae bacterium | reverse complement strand
GCGTCGCGTCCATTCCCTTCACGGAGCAAGTGAGCCTGGGCGGCGAGCGGCCGTTGCGCGGCTTTCTGCAGGACCGCCTGATCGACCGCAGCGCCGTCGCGGCGACGCTCGAATACCAGTGGCCGATCTGGGTGTTCTTGGACGGCGCGCTGCATTACGCCGTAGGCAACGTATTCGGCGAACACCTCGAGGGGTTCGAAGCCAAAAAGCTACGTAACTCCGTGGGTCTGGGCGTCCGCTCCAACACCGCGCGCGACCATCCCTTCGAAATTCTGGTGGCCGTGGGCACCGAGACGTTCGAGCAAGGCGCCGGAATCGATCACGTGCGCTTCGTGTTCGGTACAACTAGCGGCTTTTGACCCCTCCCGGGTGAATGCTAGCGTCAGCGAGCATTGCGAAGCAGAGGCGTCCTGGCTTGTTTGCTGTGCGGCCTGGTTGCCGCTGCCAGCTTTCTGCCTGATCCGGCTCCCGCTCAGGCGGCTCCGGTCGTGCACGAATACATCTCGCCGAATCCGAGCGAGGACCTGGAGCTTTCGGCCACCGCGTTTCGCGGCAGCATGCCCGCGGCGCTCGACACGCCGAGCGGCGTCGTTCCGGCGCCCGATCCGAATCGCACGCCGGCCCCCAGCGAAACGGCCTATGGCGGTTCATCCACGCCGAACAGCACCGACGCCACGTATCGCATCGACCGCGACACGAGCCGCCCGGAGTTGGTCAGCTACGACGATCCGTTCGTCCCGGCGATCACTCCCTTCAAGCGTCTGTACGCCTTCGATACCGTCGACGACACGCTCGAGCTCGTGGTGCGTGACAAGGCGCTGAAACGTATCCTTGTCGAAGGTGCCGCAACCGCCGGCGACGATCAATTCTTCGGCGACATGTCGGTCGATCTGGACAGCGCCTCGCCCGTGCGCGTGCCCACGGTGGGCCCCGGCGCGCGCGTGCTGCGTGCGCAGACCGAACCTCCCGTCCAGTTCGAGCTGGTGCGGGATGGCGCGGACAACTGGTTCATTCGCTCGGATACACGCCGCCGGGTGCGGCTGATGATGCACCTGACCGTGCAGCGCGCGAGCTTCGGCAGCGAGTTCGGCGACGTTTCCTGGTCGGCTCTGGAACGCGACGCGCCGCCCCTGCCGCGCTCGGTACGGCGCGTCGCCGTGGACGTGGCCACGCAGCTCGGCATCACGCGCTCGCTTCCGCCGCGCGCAGCGGTGAGCGCACTCGTGCAGTACTTCCGCGCCTTTTCGCCCTCGGATCAGCGGCCACAGGCGGCTTCGGGCGTCGCGCTGTACAAGGAGCTCGCTCTCTCGCAGAAGGGCGTGTGCCGGCACCGCGCCTACGCGTTCGTGATCACCGCGCTCGGTCTCGGCATCCCCGCGCGGCTGATCCGCAATGAAGCGCACGCTTGGGTGGAAGTGTTCGACAGTCGCGTGTGGCATCGCATCGATCTGGGCGGCGCGGCAGGACGCCTCGACTTCGACCGCGATCCGGGCGCTCAGTTGCACGAGCCGCCGACCGATCCGTACCGCTGGCCCGAAGGCGGGGAGAGCGGCCGCGAAATGGCCGAGCGCTCGCTGAACGGTCAGCGCAGCGGAGGCACGAGCGGCGCGGCAGCCGGGAACGACACGGCGCCCGGCGCAGACCCTACACCTCCTCCCGAAACGCAGAACGAAGCGCCCGAGCCCGGGTCCGACTCACGACCGGAGCCGCTGTTCACTTTGGAAGCCGTCGGCGGCGAGGTGAAACGCGGGGCACCGCTGAAGGTCAGCGGCCGGATCGAAGCAGACGGCAGCGGCTGCAGCTTCGCGCGCATCGACCTCGCGCTGCGTTCCTCGGATGGCAAGCGGCTCGGACTGGGCGCGCTCGCCACGGACGGCGAGGGCCGCTTTTCCGGCAGCGTCACGGTCGCGCTTTCGATACCCGTCGGCGACTATGACATCGTCGCATCCACTCCTGGCGACAGCCGCTGCGGCCCGGGCAGCAGCGCAAGCTCGTCCGTAAACACCCGAAAGTGATTCATGAGTAGCGTCGTCGTCCCGTTTCTGTACGAGCTCCGAAAAAAGAAGCTCTTGGTCGGCCTTCAAGAAGCGGTACAGCTCTCGCGCGCGCTGAGCCTCGGCCTGCACGACAGCTCACTCGACGGCTTCTATTACCTCGCGCGCGCGCTGCTCGTGCACCGCGAGTCCGATCTCGATCGCTTCGACGAAGCCTTTCTCCAGCACTTCAAGGGCGTGCCGGCGAATGCGCAGAAGCTCGGCGACGAGATGGAGGAGTGGCTCAAGGATCCCAAAGTGCTCGAGTCGCTCAGCGACGCGCAGCTCGCCGCGCTCAAGCACCTCACGCCGGAGGAGCTGCGTGAGCTGTTCGAGCAGCGCTTGCGCGAACAGAAAGAGCGACACGAGGGCGGCAACCGCTGGATCGGCACCGGCGGAACGAGCCCGTTCGGAACCGGCGGCGTGCATCCCACCGGCATGAGCGTGCGCGCGAATTCGGCCGGTCGCCGGGGAAGCGGCGCGGTCGGCATGGCCGATGCGCGGCGCTACCGGCCTTACCGCGCCGACCTCGTGCTCGATGTCCGCCAGATCGAAGTGGCCCTGCGCAAGCTGCGCAGCTTCACTCGCGAAGGTTACGAGGAAGAGCTCGACATCGACGGCACCATCGACGCGACTGCGCGCAACGCGGGCGAGCTCGAGATCAAGACGCGCGCCCCGAAGCGCAGCAACGTGCGCGTGCTCTTGCTGATGGACGTCGGCGGTTCCATGGAACCATTCGCACAGACTTGTTCGCAGCTCTTCAGCGCTGCACGCCGCGCCTCGAACTTTCGCGAGCTGCGCACGTACTACTTCCACAACACCGTGTACGGACGCGTGTACACGACCAACGGCTTGATGGATCCGATCGAAGTCTCGCAGCTGATGGAACAGCTGAACGAGCGCTGGAAGCTCATTCTGGTGGGGGACGCGGCCATGGCCCCGGGCGAGCTGCTCAGCTCGGGGCACTGGGGCTCGGGGGGTCGCGCGGGATCGGGGCTGGACTGGCTCGTCAAGTTGCGGGAGCGCTTTCAGCGCTCGGTGTGGCTGAACCCCGATCCGCCGCAATACTGGGCCGGCGGGACCTGCAAGGTGATCGGCGAGGTCTTCCCGATGTACCACCTGACGATCGAAGGCCTGACCGAGGCGATGGCCCGGCTCAGCCGCGGACCCGTGGGTCGCATCGGCTTGCTCGAACACGCCTGAGCCGGCTCAGGGCGGCGCCGATAGGAGCCCGGCGAACGCTTCGATGCTGCTCGCCTGTGTCGGCCCCACCTCGTGCACATAGACGCGTTCGAAGCCGAGCTCGAAATCCTTTTCGATCCACGCGCGGTGTTCTTCGAGCGAAGCGGAGACACGCACGCTCTCGCGCACGTCCTCGGGGCGAACGAAGCGTGCTGCAGCGTCGAGCTCGCTCGGCAGCACCACGTCCCATAGTAGCGATCCGGAGAATGCGTTGGTGCGCCAATTCTCATGCGCGTTTTGCAGCGCCTCGGCTTGGCTCGGGGCGTACGCCACGTGCACCTGCAGAAACATGGGTTTGCCGCGACCGCCATTGCTCCGGAACGCTTCCACCACGCGCGCCAGCTGCTCGTGCGGTTGGTTCACCGTGATGAGCCCGTCCGCCCAGCCCGCAACCCAGGCCGCGGTCTCAGCGCTCACCGCTGCGCCGTACAGCGGCGGCGGTGTGCTCGGCCGCACGTAAAGCTTGGCTTCCGAAACTCGCACCAGCCCGTGATGCGTGACGGTTTCACCGCGGAACAGCGCGCGCAGCACCTCGACGCACTCGAGCAGCCGCTGCTGGCGTACGGATTTCGCCGGCCAGGCGTCGCCGGTGATGTGTTCGTTCAAGTTTTCGCCGCTGCCGAGCGCCAGCCAGAAGCGCCCCGGGAACATCTCGGCGAGCGTGGCGGCCGCCTGCGCGACGATCGCGGGATGGTAACGCTGGCCCGGCGCCGTCACGGTGCCGAAGGACATGCGTGTCGCTTGCAGAGCTGCGCCCAGCCACGCCCAACAGTAGCCACTGTGTCCCTGGCGTTCGCTGAACGGCGCGAAATGATCCGAGCACATCGCGTGCGCGAAGCCGCGTTGATCCGCGCGCACGGCACAAGCCAAGAGCTCGCTGCCGGCGAACTGCTCGTGCGAAGCGTGAAAGCCGATCACGACTTCCTCTTGCCGCGCAACAAGACCTGGCGGCCGTGATGCTCGCGCAGCGCACGATCACCCGCGCCCACGCGCAGCCAACGAAAGCCGCTCGGCGGAAGCTCTATCTCGAACGAGCGAGTCCCGCCGCACGTCTCACCCGTGAACACGTCGCACAACTCCTCGGCACCCGCGTCCTTCAGATCGACCCGCAGCGCTTGCGCGGAGCGCGAAAAGTTGTGCACGATCAAGAGCGCGCCTTCCTGCCAGGTGTAGAAAATGGCCAGAACGTGCTGGTTGTGAGCATTCAGCACCTTGGCCTCGCCCCAGCCGATTTCCGGGCATTCCTTGCGCTTTCGGATCAACCTTTCGACACGTGCCAGGAGTGAGTCCGGCGTGCGCCGCTGATCGGCCACGTTCACCCTCTGCGGCGTGAAGGGCCCGCTCGAAACCGGCGGACGAACCAGCTCGGAGCTCTTCGAAAACCCGAAGCCGCGCGCTCCCGTCCATTGCATGGGCGTGCGTACGGCGTCGCGATCGGGAAGCTCCAGGTTCTCCCCCATGCCGATCTCCTCGCCGTACCAGAACACGGGAGTGCCGGGCAGGCTCAGCATCAGGCTGTAGGCGAGCTCGAGCCGTGCGAGATCTCCCTTCAGCATCGGGGCGAGCCGCCGGCGCAGGCCGCGCCCGTAGAGTTGCATGTTCTCGTCCGGTCCCA
>DATHEN010000569.1:0-5177 GCA_035318565.1 Polyangiaceae bacterium | reverse complement strand
CACGTAGTGGAGACGCCGCTCGGTTCACTCGCCGTTTACAACGTGCACCCGCTCTCGGCCCGCGGAGCGCTCGCGTCCGTTCGCGGTGAAGGCCTTCGCCGAGAGATCGCGTCGGGCCGCCTGATCACCGGCGCAAACGCGCGCAAAGTTCAGGATGAGACGGCGCTACGCGTGCTCCAGGTCCGCACGTTCAGCGAGCTGGCCCGCAAGGAGACGCTGCCCGTGATCATCGCCGGCGACACGAATCTCCCTGCGTTGAGTCCGCTGCTGTCGCATCTGTCCGATTTTCAGGATGGGTTCGTGGCAGCGAGCGCCGGCTTTGGCTACACGTTCCCGACGAAGCTGCCGTTTTTGCGGCTGGACCGCATCTACGCCAGCGATTCGTTGCGGTTCGTGAGCTTCGAAGTCGGCTGTAGCACGGTCTCCGATCACGCCTGCGTGATGGCCGACATTCAGCCGCGACGCTGAAGCCGCCTGGCACAGAGCGAATCAGCGCCGCGGGGATCCCATCCGCGAAAGCCGGGCATGGGTTTGATGCGCAGCACGAGAGCGCGCACCAACCAGGGCAAAAACATCATGCTTCGACATTCCAGCCAGCTACTTTTCACCTCGATCGCAGCGCTGCTCGCGCTGCCCGCGTGCGGCGGGGCGACGGAAAGCCCTGCCGAACGAGCCTCGGAGAGCCGCGCCGCAGCCACGCTGGCCATTGCGAGCGTGACCGCGGACCTCGTCGCGATCCAGGACTCGCGCACCCAGCTAGCGAGCGGCGACGTGAATTTCGGCAGTGCGCAGCTCTGGATCAACACGCAGAACAGCCACTTTTCATTCGTGGAGTTCGATACGAGCGCGCTGCCTGCGGACGCCGAGATCGTGTCTGCAGAGCTCGTGCTGCGCTTCACCGGGAACTACGCCGGTGCTCACGCCGTCGAGGTGGGCCGCGTGGAAGGCGATTGGAGTGAAACTACGATCACCTGGAACAATCAGCCGGCAATCACCTGGGGCGGTCCTCAGCAGGTCGTGGGAGACGCGGCGGGCGACGTGCGCTGGAACGTGACCGGGATCGTCACGGCCTGGCAAACCGGTGCGCGGCCGAACGAAGGCTTCGCATTGCGCGGCGCCGTCAACGGGCCGGGCAAGCTCTTTCATTCGAAGGATACGAGCACGCAGTATGCGCCGCGTTTGGTCGTCACTTACCGACCGAGGCCGGAAGCGCCCGCGCCACGGCCCGACCTCGGGGATGCCCCCGACAGCACGAACCATCACGGCGTCGTGAATACGGCGTATCCCGGCGTGCCGGGTCAATTCCCGACGGTGTGGAACATGGCCGCGCAACCTGCCGGTCCACGGCACGCGAACGCCGTGATGCAGGGCTGGCTCGGAAACGTCATCTCGCGCGAGACGGAAGCAGACCTTGCGTCCGATGCCGATGGTCCCAACAATATTTTGCGCGATGCAGCGGGCGTGATCAGCGACATCGCGAATCGCGACCGTGGCGATGATAGCTGGCGCAATCCGAACATTCGCTTCTTTCATTGCCAGCAGCAAACGCTCCAGGTGCGAGTCTCCAAGGCGCCAGCAGCGACGCTCAAAAAGATGTACTTGAACGTCTTTTTCGACGGCAGGCGCGACGGCGATTGGGACGACACGATGGCGTGTCAGCCGCCCAGCGGCGGTCCAGCGCAGGCCGGCTATGAATGGATCGTGCAGAACTACATCGTCGACATGACGTCGGTTCCCGCCGGCGGTTTCCGGGACTTCAACGTGAACACCGAGCGTGTGCTCAACGTCACGCAGGGCATGCCCCACTGGATGCGCTTCATGCTCAGCGAAGAGCCGGCAGTTCAGCCGCTTGCGGGCGGCCTGCCCGATGGACGCGGCCCGCATCCCACGAGTCCGCTCGGTAGCTATCAGTTCGGCGAAACCGAAGACGTGTTTCAGTTGCCGCCCCCTCCCGGCGCGCCCGGCGAGCTGGTGCTCGAAAAGCGTGTGGTCAACGGGCCTGGCACCTTTCCGCAAGGGGGTTTAATCAACTACCGCATCAAACTGCGCCACGAGGGCGGCACGGCTCCGGCACAGGCGT
The DNA here is from genome assembly GCA_035318565.1 of Polyangiaceae bacterium. Lineage (GTDB taxonomy): Bacteria > Myxococcota_A > Polyangia > Polyangiales > Polyangiaceae > DATDJP01. The sequence goes on along the minus strand of DATHEN010000569.1, from coordinate 3,097 downwards.
CCATCGATGACCTGCTGCCGCTGCCGCTCGCGGAATTGCATCTCTTTTCGATGCCGTCGGTTAGCAGCGCGACCGGTGGCGCGGCGCCTCTCTTCGGCATCACCCGGGTGGAGCAGGGAAAACACGGAGTGTCCTGGAACGGTATCCTGGCGCCGGATAGTGAAGTCACCCTCGACATTCGAGCGCATGTGCACCCCACGTGCTTCGCGTTTCAGGCATCGAAGTCGATCGCCAACGTGGCCACGGCTTCGTCGCCCGTGCAGCAGCTCAGCGCCCAAGCCTCGGCGCTGGCCGATTGCCCCGGTAACGTCGTGTTGGTCCCGCACGACACGCACATCGACGTGAACACATTGCCGCCGTTCACTCCCTGATCACCGAGACGGGTCAGAGCCGAGGCCCGGCGTTCCAAGCCCCCGTGAGCGTTCGCGCACACGGGGGCTTGCGCGTTTCACGGCTTCAGGACGCGAGGAGCCTCGAATTAAGGATCCTTAAGGTGTCGATTGCGGGTCTCGAGCCATAGGGTTTCGTGGAGGATACGCATGAACGACACCGAAACGATCGCTCGATCCGGCCTCTGCATCGAAGAGCTGGTTACTCAGCACGGTCCACTGATCCAGCGAGTGCTACGCAAATGCGGGGTCCTGGATGGGGACGTGGATGACGCTGCGCAGCGCGTGTTCTTGACGGCAAGTGGCAAGCTCTCGGCCATTCGCGCGGGCAGTGAGCGCGCCTTTCTGCGAGCGATCGCCGCGCGCGAAGCGTCCCACGTTCGCCGCACCTACCGGCGCCGGCGCGAGCGGCCGGAGAGCGAAGGCGAATACTACATGTCGGAAAGCGTGCGGCCCGATCGGCTCGCAGTGCGAAAGGCGCGCGTGACGACGCTCGGAACGCTGATGAACGGCATGCACAGCGAACTGCGCCGCATGCTGCTTTTGGTCGACCTCGAAGGGCACGCCCTCGGCGAGGTCGCCGAGTTCTTGGGCATCCCTTTGGGCACGTGCAAATCACGACTGCGGCGTGCGCGCGCCGATCTCACTCTGCGCATCGACGCGCTGCCGGATTCGGTGCGCGCGCTGGTGCGGTCGTAGCGTGTTTTCGACGGCTAGCGACTGGTCGGCTTCCCGCGGCTCACAACCGGCGGGACGCGGCCGGAGCTCGCTCAAATTTCGATCACGAAGTCGCGCCGGAAGCTCGGGTTCTCTTCGCGCCCGTAATAGCCGAATGGGTTGCACACGGTTCGCGTGGCACCTATTCGGTAATCGGACGAGGTGTGCGCGTGGCCGTGTACCCAGAGCGCGGGTTGTCGCTCTTCGATCAGGCGAGCGAGATCGGTGAGCAAGAAGCGCTTCAAGGGCGAAAATGCCAGCGAGCGCGGCAGCGAACGCGCGTGCGGCAAATGGTGGGTGACCACGATGCTGTCGGCGCGCACGGCAGAGTCCAGGTAACGGACGGCGTGCGCGTGTTCGTTGTAAATCTCGGGCGCGTCGTCGATCAGGCGAAAGTCCGTGACGAGCGGCTCGAGCAGGCGGTTGCCGGACTTGCGCGGGAACCAGAGCGTGGCGCCCACGAAGCGGTGGCCTTCGATTTCACACGCGGAGCGCTCGAGGTAGTGAAAGCTCTCGATGCGTTCGTCGAGGACGCGCAGCGCGCGACGTACCTTGTTCAGGCTGGAACGGTAGAATTCGTGATTGCCGGCCACGAACACCACGTGCGCATAGCGCTCCAGCAGCAAAGCGAGTGCGTCGCCCAAGAGCGGCGCGACGGCCACGTCGCCGGGGCACAGCAGGACGTCTGCAGGCGCGAGCGAATTGACGAGCGCGGCTCCGTTGTCGGGCTGGAACTCGAAGTGCAGATCGCTGGCGATCAGGATACGCACGCGCCTCCTCTGCGTTCACTGCCAAGGCGTGGCTAGTCGATTTTTGAACAGCGTACCCCACGCCGTGGGCGGCCAGCGGTACGTCGTGCCTGCGCCCGCGAAGCCGCAGCCGTCGTAGCCGGTGCCGCCGCGGTCTTCGAGCATGTTGGGTGGGCAGCGCTGGTGGAACATCCACGCCAGGTAGGGAATGTCGTTCTCTTCGGCGATGCGCATCAGCGCTTGGATGTCACTGTCGCCCATGGTGATGCCGGACAGATTGAAGGGACCAAATTCGCCGATGATCACCGGAATACGCTTCGCCGGCTCGACGACCAGCTCATTGAATTCGCTTTCGGGGTTGTACGGATGCACCTCGTACGCGATGTTCGTGCCGCCGCCGCCCGTCAGTGGGTTGTTGACCCAGTACGAGAGCTCGCGCGCAAACCCCTGCGTGGCCTGCGCCACGATCACGTGCTGCGGAACACCGCGCGCGCGCTCCACGCCGCGGATCTCCTCGATGGCGCTGTTGAAGATCGCGGCGAGCTCGGCGTTGCGCTCGGGTGGATCGTGCGGTTCGTTCATCAAGCCGAACAAGACTTGCGGATTTTCCGCGAACGCTTCAGCGAGCTTGCGGTAGATGGGCAGACTCGCTTGCGTTGGCCATTCGGCGCGTGGCGCCGTCCCTCGCGGGTTCATGGTCGGGTCCTCGTACAGCGTTACCATCACGTACACGCCCGGCTTGGACGTCATGTGATTCACGACTCGCTGGATGTCGGCGTAATAGCCTGGATCGTCGAGCAGGTTTCGCCAGTGAACGCGGCCCTCCGCGCTCGGGTACGACACCAAGAGGAAACGGATGAAGTTCGCTTTCCAGTTGTCGATGAGCTCGTCCGCCCACGCGATGAGTCCCGTGGGGTTCGGGGCCTGCCAGGTGCAGGCGTTGCACGAGCGTGTGTCGCCGAGGTTGGCGCCGCGACCGCGAAACGGCTGGCCGGCGCTGGTCATGATCTTGTTGCCGCGCACCGAAAGCCAGGCCGGCGAGCTCGAAACATTCGAGTCGCGAGTGCTGGCGTCTTGAACCGTTCCGGCGCTTCCACCGCCGCCATCGCTGCCCGCTCGACCGGCGCTTCCCGCGCTCCCGGCGGCGCTCGCATCGCGCGATCCATCCGGGCTCTCGGCGCCGGGGACCTGCGTGGTGCTGGTGCACGCCCACACGACGGCCGACAACCAGGCCAGGGTCGA
>DATHEN010000568.1:0-6810 GCA_035318565.1 Polyangiaceae bacterium | reverse complement strand
CGGCGCGTAGGATAGTCGCTCGGCCAGCACCCCCAGCACGGCCGGGTCCTGGCGCGCTTCGCTATGCGCGCCAGTTGCGCACTCGGGCTGTGCGGGAACGATGTGAGCGCGACCTCGCTCTGCGGTGCGCAGCTCCTCGAGCAGCTCGAGGCCGCGTGCCGCGTCCGATACGATCACGTATTGGAGTCGCTCTCCGAGCAGCGCGGCGAACGCGACCGTCAATTCTTCGGGCGCTTCGATTCGATCGGCGACCATGCCGAGCACGGTTGGATCGCCTTTCGAAAGCAGGGCGCGCGCGCCGGCACCCACGCCCTCCAGGCGGCGATGCAGGTCTTCCAGAGCGCGCAAGCGGTTGCGCTTGAGTCCGAGCTCGTTCTTCGCGGCGTCGACCGTGCGTTCGCTGACGAGCTGCTGCTCGCGCAGCTGCTCCATCTCTCTGCCCAGGCTTTCGCGCTCGGCTTCGGTCAGGCGTTTGCCCTCGGCGAGCTCTGCCACGCTGCGTTCGAGAGCGTTCTTGCGTGCGTGTAGGCTCGTGAGCTCGCCGAGCAGCGCCTCGCGCTCGCCGGTCAACCTGTCTCGGCGTGAGCGCGCTTCTGCGATGCGCTGCGTAAAGTTGTCGAGCCGTACCTCGGCGCCGGCCGTCTGGCGGCTGGTTTCGGCCGCTTGATCGCGCACGGCCTGCACCGCTTCGTTCGCGCGCGCTTCTTCCTGGCGCAGCGCCTCGAGCGCCTCGTCCTCGGATGCTGCGTCTGCCGAGCGCGCGCTCTCATCGCGGCCGAGCTCTTCTATCCGGGCCGTGAGCGTTTCCTGCTCGGAGCGCAGGCCCTGCACCCGCGCCAGGATCTCTTCGCGCTCGGTCTGAGCGCTGCGAAGGCGCCCCTCGAGATGTTGCAAACGGTCGTGAGAGCGCTCGATTTCAGCCTGAAGCGTGCTCACCTGATTGTCGGCATCGAACGCCCGGCGCGAGGCCTCCTCGGCGCGCGATTCGATGGCCCATGCGTCACGGCGTGCGGCTTCGAGCTCCGCTTCGGCCTGCTTGAGCTGCTCACGCGCTTCGCCCGCTGCCGTCGTGGATGTCTCCAGTGACTCGCGCTCCACGCGCTCGGTGACAATCAACTCGAGCAAGCGGTGGCTTGCCTCGTGCAGCGTGAGATCTTCGAGCTCGCTCCGGTATTGTAAGAAGCGTTCGGCTTTGGCCACCTGGCGCTTCAGGGACGAACGCGAGCGCTCGATTTCCGTGACGATGTCGCTCAGCCGCAACAAGTTCTGGCGGGTGAGCTCCATCTTGCGTTCAGCGCTCTTCTTGCGCTGCTTGTACTTGGTGATGCCGGCCGCTTCCTCGATGAACAAGCGACGGTCTTCCGGACGCGAGCTGACGATCTGACCGATGCGGCCCTGCTCCACGATCGAGTACGCCTTGGTGCCGACGCCCGTGCCCAAGAAGAGATCGGTGACGTCCCGCAAGCGGACCTGTGTCTTGTTGATCAGGTACTCGCTCGTGCCATCACGGTAGAGGCGCCGGGTCACGGCGATCTCGGGATAGTCCCGGTACTCGGGCGGCAAGCCAGCCGCGGTCGCAGGATCCGAGTTGTCGAAGGTGAGGGTGACCTCGGCGAGGCCGTGGGGGCCGCGCGACTCGGAGCCGTTGAAGATCACGTCTTCCATGAGACGGCCGCGCAAATGCTTGGCGCTCTGCTCGCCCATGCACCAACGGATCGCGTCCACGATGTTGCTCTTGCCGCAGCCGTTGGGCCCCACGACGCCGATCACGTCGTGGTCGAAGTGGATCACCGTGCGGTCCACGAAGGACTTGAAGCCCGCGATCTCGATCTTCTTGATGTGCATCGATATGTGTCCCTCAGCAGGCTCCCCGCTCTCTTATAGCAGCAGGAAAAGTGGGCGCCGCGCAGCCTTAGAGCGCATCATTCGCAAAGTAACGCGATGGCATGTACCGTCACGCATTGCCGTTTTCTTGTACGCTTCCGAAGAAGGGCTTACAAGCGCTATTTGCGCCCGGCGAGGGCCTAGTTCAATGCAGATTCAAAACGAATACTTAGGCCCCGGCGACGCGGGAGATCGCGGCCTTCGGCGCGGCTCGTCCTTCCCGAGGTTGTGCACAGCTAGTCCCGACCCTGCCCAGGCGTTGTTTACAGGGGGTCGAGCGCTGGCCGAGCGAGTGCGGTGTGGCATGGTTCAAAGCGTTCGAGTTGACATGCGCCACGCTCCGACGCATTTGCGAGGCGCGAGGTTTGCGAGATGACTTACGAATACGTTTGCATGTCGTGCGGTAACGAGTGGGAAGCCGAACAATCCATCAGCGCCCCTGCTCTGAAGGAATGCCCGAAGTGCCACGCCAGCTCAGCCAAACGTCAGGTCTCCGGCGGCGCCGGCTTCATCTTGAAGGGCGGCGGCTGGTACGCCGACGGTTACGGCTCCAGCAATCAGAAATCTGACTCCGGAAAGTCTGACTCCGGAAAGAAGGAAGGTTCGTCCTCCACGCCCACGCCGTCCTCGTCTTCCTCGACGACGGACTCCTCGAGCTCGGGCAAGTCCGACTCGAGCGCTGATACGAGCAGCCCCAAAAAAGCTGAAACTACGACCGGGTCGAAGGGCAGCGCCACCGCCGCTGCTTGAAAGCCACGGCCGTGCGCGACGATGGCCGACAAACGCGAACTCACCGAGATCCGGGAACGGATCGCGAGCATCGATAGCGAGATCCTCGCGCGGCTGGAAGCGCGCGCGCGGCTCTCGAAGGACATCCAAAGTCTGCTCGAAGGTGAACTCAGTGCCATCGATCTTTCCGAACGCGAGTGGTTGGCGCGGCTCGAGTCGCAGGCCACCGGCGCCTTGCCGCCCGAGGGTCTAAAGGCGATATTCCGGCAGATTCGCGCGGTTTCCCGCAGCATCGAGCAGCCGGTCAAGGTTTCGTACATCGGACCCGAAGGCGGCTTCTGCCACGAGATGGCTCGCTCGTACTTCGGGTCGAACGCCGCATTTCTCGAGTGTGGCACGCCTGCGGAAGCTTTCGACGAAGTCGTACGGGCGCGCGCTGTATTCGCGGTGTTCCCGTTCGAATCGTCGATCGACGGGCTACAGCAGCCGGCGGTCACGGCGCTGGCGCAAACTGACCTGGTCTTGGTGGCGGAGCGCGCGGCGGGGGCGGCGTACTCCATGATGAGCCGCACCGGCAACCTCGCAGACGTAGACAAGGTGTACGCGACTCCCGCGGCCCATGCTGCGTGCGAGCGTTTTTTGGGGCGGGAGCTGCCGCGCGCGTCGGTCATCGACGTGCGTTCGCCCGTTGTCGCGGCTCAGCTCGCCTACGAAGATCACGGCAGCGCCGCGATCGTGCCAGAGAGCTGCGGGAGGGCCGCCGAGCTCGAGCTCGCGCGCGCGAACGTCGGCGACACGCCGGACCTGCGTTTCCGCTACGCGGTCGCCACTTTGCGACCCGCGAGCCGTTCTGGCAACGACACCACGTGCTTGATCTTCAGCGTCGATGACAGCGCCGGTGCGCTGTTCGACGTGCTCCGTCACTTCGCCGAGCGTGGGATCAGCCTCAAGAAGCTGCAGTCGCGGCCGGTACGCAGCGAGGGCTGGGACTATGTTTTTTACGTCGAGGTGAGCGGCCACGTCACCGACCGGCCGGTGGTCACTGCGCTCGAAGCCGTCAAGCGCACTACCAAGTACCTCAAGGTGCTGGGCTCGTTTCCGACCGAGTCGTGAGCTCCGGCGCCGCTCGCGGCACTTTGTTGCACGCTCCGCGGGCAGGGCCGCGATAACCTGCGCCCTGCCATGCCCAAGCTGGTCACAGACACCATCGAGCTGCTCAGGCCTTACGAAGCCGGCAAGCCCATCGAGGAGCTCGCGCGCGAGCTCGGAGTTACGGACGCGGTCAAGCTCGCATCGAACGAAAATCCGCGCGGCCCGAGCCCGCGCGTACTCGAGGCGATTCAGCGCGCGGCGGCGAGCATCAATCGCTATCCGGACGCAGCGGCTTACCGCCTGCGCGAGCGGCTCGCCGAGTTTCACGGCGTGCGCATGGACGAAATCGTACAGGGAGCGGGCTCGAACGAGCTCATCGACGTGCTGGTGCGCGCCTTCACTACGCCCGAGAAGCACGTGGTCTTCGCGGAGCCGTCTTTCGTCTGTTACAGGATGTCCTCGCTGGCGCAGGGAACGCCCTTTACGGCCGTGCCGCTGAAGGAGCAGACGCACGACCTCCAGGCCATGGCCGACGCCGTCGAACCGTGCACGGCCCTCGTGTTCGTGGCCAACCCCAACAACCCTACCGGCACCCATGTGCCGAAACGCGCTCTGGAAGCGTTCTTGCGCCGAGTTCCGCCCGAAGTCATCGTCGTCATCGACGAAGCGTACCTCGAGTACGGTGACGCCCCCGACTATCCCGATTCGCTCACTTTGCGCGGCGCGCGCGAGCGCCTGGTGGTACTGCGCACGTTCTCCAAAGTGTACGCCCTGGCCGCGCTGCGCATCGGCTATGCCGTCGGCCCCGCGCCGATCATCGATTATATGAACCGTCTCAGATTGCCCTTCAACTGCTCTTCGATCGCGCAAGAAGCCGCGCTCGCCGCCCTGGCCGACACCTCGTACGTCGCCTCGAGCCGCGAGGAGAATGGCAGGGAGCGTACGCGTCTGTCGCGCGGGCTCGCCGAGCTCGGCGCCGTGGTGACGCCCTCGCAGGCGAACTTCGTGTTCGCGACGTTCGAGCGGTCCGCGCGCGAGCTGTACGAGGCTCTGCTGCGCAAGGGTGTGATCGTACGCGCCTTCGCCAGCCTGCCGCATGCGCTGCGCATCACCGTGGGCACTCCGGGTGAAAATACGCGCTTCCTGAGCGCGCTGGGCGAGGTGCTCTCGTGAGCGTCGCGCGGCTCACAGCGGCGCTCTTGCTCGCGCTGGTTGCGCTCACCGGCTGCGCCAAAAAGCAGGAAGTGGTGGCGCAGACCGCCGCGGACAAGGAGCTGACGGCGCGCGAGATCGACGACGATCCGCTGGCGCTCTTGCCCGGTGGTGCCATCGGCCTGTTCTATGTCGATACGCAAAAGCTGTTCGCTTCCGAGTTCGGACAGAAGGTGCTCGCCATGGCGCGCGCACGCTCGCCCTTGCCGGAATCCGCCGGCTTCGACCCGGCGCGCGATCTGCAGAGCGCGTACATCGGTTCGTACTCGATGCAGGGCGTGGACGTTGCGGCGGTGCTCACTGGCGCGTTCGACCGAGAGAAAATCGAAAAGGCGGCGGAGAGCACCGAGCAGACGGCGCTCGGGGCGCCCGTCGTCAAGAGCACGTACGCGGGCCGGACCCTGTACACGGCGCGCAACGTCGGCTTCGTGGTGCTGACCCCGCGCACGGTGCTGGCCGGCACCGAGACCGGTATTCGGCGTGCGCTCGATCGCATCAAGGAAGGTCGCGCGAAACGCCAATTGCCGGAATGGATGAGCAAGCTCCTCACCACTCCGAACGCCAGCATTGCCGGCGGCGTCGATTTACGTTCGCAGCCGGTCAGCGACGCGGCTCGCGCGCAGCTGCCGTTTCTGAACGACCTCGAAACGGCGCGCATCCTCGGCAACTTCGAGCCGCCCGGCTTGAATTTCGCGGGCACGCTCACCTACACGGATGAAGCAGCTGCCGCGCGCGGCGCCGAAGCCGTGCGCCAGCTCCACGAAACGCTGCAGAGTTATCGCTTCCTGATGGCCATCATCGGCATCGCCCAGCCCGTGCAGAAGCTCGAAGCCGAAGCTCAAGGCAAAGACACGCGCTTCGTGGTCGGCCTCGAAGGACAAGCGATCGTACGCTTGCTCGACAAGGCCGAACAATTCCTGGGCCTGCCGAGCTCGTCGGAGCCCGTCCCGGCGACGCTGCATCCCGGAGTTTCCCGCTGAGATCCGTATGTCCACGACACACCTCGTAGTTCATCCCGCACGCGGCGGCTTACGCGGCAGCGTTCCGGTCCCGAGTGACAAGAGCATCAGCCACCGAGCGCTGATCCTGGCGGCCCTGTCCAGCGGACGCTGCGAATTGCGTGGCTTTTCGTACGGTGAAGACAACGTTGCCACCTTGAACGCGTTCAGGAACATGGGTCTCGCCATCGAGGATGGCGGCCAGGGCTTGGTGTCCGTCCAAGGCAAGGGCCTCGATGGTCTTTCGGCGCCAGAGACCGTGATCGACTGCGGCAACTCCGGGACCACCATGCGCCTTCTGGCCGGTCTGCTCGCTGGCCAGCATTTCGTCTCGCGCTTGAGCGGTGACGCCTCACTTTCACGCCGGCCCATGGGGCGCATCGTGATGCCGCTGCGCGCTCGCGGTGCAATTCTGAACGGTGCTCCTCACCCGAGCAGACCGAACGAGCTCACGCCCCCGCTCGAAGTGGGACCGCTGCCCGAAGGCAAGCGTTTGTCTCCTCTCGAGTACCAGTTGCCGATCTCGAGCGCGCAGGTGAAAAGCGCGCTTCTGCTGTCCGGCTTGTTCGCTTCGGGGCCCACCACGCTCGGTGAGCCGCTGGTATCGCGCGATCACACCGAACGTATGATGGAAGCGCTGGCCTTGCCGATCCGCACTATGGGTTCGATCGTGAGCCTGCACCCGCCGGCTGACCCGCTGGCCATCAAGCCGTTCTCGATCGACCTTCCGGGCGACTTGTCGGCCGCTGCCTTCCTGCTCACCGCCGCCGCGATTCTTCCAGATAGCCAGATCACCACCCGGCATACGGGGTTGAACCCGACACGCACCGGGATCGTCGACGTGATTCGCCTGCTCGGCGGCCAGCTCGCGACCAGCGCGCAGGGCGAAACGTTG
>DATHEN010000567.1:0-6331 GCA_035318565.1 Polyangiaceae bacterium | reverse complement strand
ATGACGTGCAGCACGTTCAAGAGCTGGCGCTTGTACTCGTGGATGCGCTTCACGTGCGAGTCGATCAAGTGGCTCGGGTCGAGCGTCAGCCGATGGTGCCGTAACAAATACGCTGCCAGCCGTTCCTTGTTGGAATGTTTGACGGCGCGCCATTGTTCTTGAAACTCCTTGTCGGTCGCCAGCGGCACGAGCTCGCTCAGGCGCTCGAGGTTCGTGACCCAGTCGGGTCCGATGCGCTCGGTGATGAGCGCCGCCAGCTTCGGGTTACACTTCAAGAGCCAGCGGCGCGGGGTTACGCCGTTCGTCTCGTTGGTGATGCGGCCGGGGTACAGGTCATCGAAGTCACGGAAGATCTGCTCGCGAATCAGGCGGCTGTGGAGCGCCGAGACACCGTTGACGCGCGCGGAGCCCACGATGGCCAGGTGGGCCATGCGCACGCGCTTCTCCGGTCCCTCTTCGATGAGAGACATGCGACGCACGCGTTCCTCGTCACCGGGGTAACGCCGGCGGACCTCCGCCAGAAACTGCGTGTTGATGTCGTAGATGATCTGGATGTGACGCGGCAAGAGCCGCTCCATCAGCCACACCGGCCAGCGCTCGAGCGCTTCAGGGAGGATCGTGTGGTTCGTGTAAGCGAGCGAACGCCGCGTGATGGACCAGGCGTGATCCCAGGCGATGCCGTACACGTCCACCATGAGCCGCATCAACTCGGCCACCGCCAGCGCGGGGTGAGTGTCGTTGAGCTGGAAGATGGCGTGCTCGTGCAGGTTGTACAGATCGGGATGCGCGGCCAGGTGACGGTGAAATGCGTCCTGCAGCGTCGCCGACACGAGCAGGTACTCCTGCTGCAGGCGCAGCTCCTTGCCCGCCAGCTGATCGTCGTTCGGGTAGAGCACGCGCGTGATGTTCTCGCTGGCGCTCTTGTTCTCTACGGATTTCACGTAGTCGCCGCGGTTGAACTCCGAAATGTCGAACTCGCGCGTACCCTTGGCGGACCACAGCCGCAGGGTATTGACGACGCCGTTGCGATAGCCGGGCACGGGGATGTCGTATGCCATCGCGAGCACGTCGTGCGTGTCGACCCATTCGTGGACCAGACGCCCGGTGCTGCCGGTGTATTGAATGACACGACCGCCAAAGTGCACCGTGTACATGCGCTCCGGCCGTGCCACCTCCCAGGGATTGCCGTGGCGCAGCCAATTGTCGGGCTTTTCCACCTGACTGCCGCCGGAGATGTCCTGCCGGAAGATGCCGTACTCGTAGCGAATCCCGTAACCGAGGCCGGCGATGCCGAGCGTGGCCATGGAATCGAGAAAGCAAGCAGCCAGACGCCCGAGGCCGCCATTGCCGAGCCCGGCGTCCTCTTCTTGCTCGATGACCTCACCGAGATCGATGCCGAGCTCGTCGAGCGCTTTTTGCATCGGCTCCGCGACACCGAGGTTGACGAGCGCGTCTTCCAGGAGCCTGCCGAGCAGGTACTCCATGGACAGATAGTAAACGCGCTTCGGCTGCTTCAGTGAGTAGCGCTGCCAGGTGCGCGTCCAGCGATCGAACATGCGATCACGAGCGGTGCGCGCGACACTGACGAATTCGTCGAGGCGACTGGCGGCGCTCGGGTGCTTACCCTGCGTGTGCTGAATGTGATTGAGGAAGCTCTTTTGCAGCGAGTCCGCGTCCAGCGGAAGCTCGTCCGGAACTACGACGAGCTTGGGAGCATTTTCGATTTTCACGGTGTTGGGCCGCTGCTCAGATTTCGCCAGCGGTGGCCTTGGCGATCCACTTCTTCATTTCCTCTTCGATGACGCCCAGGGCAGTACCCTTGAACGGACGCAACATGAACGGCACATCGAGATCCATCTCGATGTCGTTCGGGTTCACCTGCAGCTTGCCGCTCAGGGTCATGCCCTTCACCTTGAACGAGATGGCAGCGCGCTGCTCATCCAACCATTGTGCGGTGGGGGTGTATTTGGCGAATCGTTCGCTGTACGACCGAATCGCGGCCAGGGCGACCTGCTTCGCCTTTTCCTGACCCAGGCTGTGCGGCACGCTGTGCTTCATGAGGCTCCTCGCTGCGGTGAAACGCCTATCCGATTAACGTAGTGCCCGTTCGCTAGCGCTGCAATCGCCGCGTTTCGACGCCGTTCTGCCCGGACAGCGGCGGCGCTAAACTGACAGCTCGGTAACGAGCCCGAAATGGTCCGAAGGCCAAACTCGCTCGCCGGCATGCTCGACCGGCGTCGCAAAAGCGAGTCGGGTGTGCAGCGGCTCACCTCGAAGTTTCCGATCGGGCCCGCGGACGAAGATGTAGTCGATGCGCCGTGGCGGTTCGTGGGCCAAGCCTGCAAACGCGTTCTGCCTATCGAACGTGGCGCCGGCAGTGCCATCTCCGCCGTACACCCAGGCGTCTGCAAAATACACCGTGCCGCCGCCGAGCCCGCTGTGCCCGCACAGATAGCGAATCTCGTCCGCAGCGGGCTCCGCATTGAAATCGCCCATCAGCACCGGTGGCAAGCAGGCTTCGTCGATGGGCGCGATCTCGAACACGCGTGAAACGATCTCCTTCACCTGGGCGACCCGCACCGAACCGTGATGTAGCTTCCAGTTCAGATGCGTAACGAACGCCGGCAACGCGCCGTGGGGCGTTGCCAGGCGCGCGTACAGCAGGGCGCGCGTTTCTCCGCTTTCCAGTCCGGGTAGCCTGAAGTTCTGATACTCGAGGATCGGATGCCGGCTCAGCAAGGCATTGCCGAACTTCAGGCCCGCGTGCCAGTCACTGGCGGCGCCGTATGCGATCTCGTAACCGAGGCCGGCTGCGATCTCGTAGGCCTGGCAGGTGGCTGCGCTGGGCACGTATTCACCCCCCTCGCCCGCCGGTACGAGCCGCAGAACTTCCTGCAAACCCAGGATATCAGGCGCTTCGCGCTCGAGCTCGGCACGGATGAGAGCGAGCCGCGCCGCCCAGGGACCGGACTTGTTCCAGACGTTCAGAGTGGCAACTTTCAGACGCTGCACTGCTAGCCTGCTTTCTCCTCGTCTTACCGCGTCAGCAGCCTCGGGCTATACGACTCGAGCCCATCTCATAAATGAGATGGGTGCTCTCGTAACTGTCCATCGAGGGGCTTTGCCCCTCGCCCCGCCCGAATGAATCGGTTCGGGGTCCCGCTCCCCAGTTGGGGCACCGACCCCAAACCGATTGATGAAACGGCTTCCAGTGCTCGTTCCCGAAGAAGACGCCCGCGTAGCGCTCATCCACCTGTACCGGGCCGAGGTCGGGCGCATGACGGCGTATCGCACGCGCCTGGATACGACCACCAACTGGGCGGTGGGCACAACGGCGGCAATCGTCACCTTCGTGCTCAGCAATCCCAACCTCCCGCACTATACCGCAGCGCTCGCGCTGTTTTTGGATTTGATCTTCCTCTGGATGGAGGCGCGGCGCTTCGGAAGCTACGAGCTGATTCGCAAACGCGTGCGGCTCCTCGAGGAAGGGTTCTACGTCGCACTGCTGGGCGGAGAGCCGCTCGAAAATTGGCACAGTGCGCTCACGGAAAGTCTGCGCAAGCCCATACCCGCCATCACGCTGCTACAGGCCATGTCGGTGCGCACGCGGCGCAACTATCTCTGGCTCTTGGTCGTCGTTTACCTCTCGTGGATGGTCAAGATCGATCTGGACGGCCCATTCCCCGATGGCGCCGCCATGGGGCCCATCCCCGGCTGGACCGTACTCGTGGCCTCGCTCGGCTTGTTTTTGCCGTTTCTGGTGCTGGCAGCCCTTCACCGCCCAGCCGAAGAAGGCTGACCGCAACGTGACCGCGTTAGAACCAATCTCAGAACGGCGCCGGAGGCGTCCTTGACTTGTCAGCTTCTCCCATCCGGTAAATCATGGCTGCCCTGAAGCGCACACCCACAACCAGCACGACAGACGCGCTGCGCATCGCCGTCTCGGACGGAGTCACGCTGCATTGCACGAGCACGGGAAGCGGCGCTCCGGTGCTGCTCCTCCACGGCTTTCCCGAAACGCGGCGTTCCTGGGATCTGCAGGTGCCCGCGCTGGTGGCGCAGGGTTACCGCGCGATCACCTGCGACCTGCGCGGTTACGGCGAGAGCGACAAACCGAAGAGCGGCTACGATCTGACGACTCTGGCCCGGGACGTCGAGCGGCTCATCGATCAGCTGGGAGCGCCCGTGCGCGTGGTCGGTCACGATTGGGGCGGCGCCATCGCCTGGCAATTGTTCGAGACCTGTCCGGAGAAGCTCTTCAACGTGACGGTGATCAATTGCCCGCACCCGCGTGCGATGACTCGCGCGCTGCTGCGCAACCCTCGCCAGCGCAAGCGCAGCTGGTACATGTTCTTTTTTCAGCTGCCGCTGCTGCCGGAGCGCTGGCTTCGCGCCCGCGACGGCAGGAACCTGTCCAGCCTGTTTCGCGCCGGCTCTCCCGGTCACGCCAGCGTGCCTCCGGCGTTGATCGCGGAGCAAACCCGCACGCTGCTCGCTCCGGACGGCCTGCGCGGACCGCTCGCATACTACCGCACCGCGTTTCAGCTGCGGCCGAGCACCGTGCGCGCGCTGCGAGCGCCGTTGCGGAAGAGCACGCGGCCGGTGACCTTGATCTGGGGGGAAGCCGATAGCTGCCTCGGCATGGAGCTGATCGACGGGAGCGAGCGCTTCGCGCCCAACTTGCGCGTAGAGCTCGTGCCGAACGCCGGCCACTTCGTGCATCAAGAACGGCCCGACGTCGTCAACGAGCTCTTGCTGGCGGCGCTCACGCGCACGGAAGGTGACGCGTGAACGGAATCCGTACCAGCCGCCGCACCCGCAGCCTACGCCACTCGGAAATCCGCAACATGACGCTCGAGTGCGCGCGGGTGTCCGGCATCAACTTGTCGCAGGGCGTGTGCGATACGCCCGTGCCCGAGCTCGTGAGGCGCGCTGCCCAGGCCGCGATCGACGAGGGCTTCAACATCTACACGCGCTACGACGGCCTGTCCGAGCTACGCCGAGCCATCGCTCGAAATCTACAGAGCACACACGGCCTCGGCTATGATCCCGAATCGCAAATCGTCGTGACGAACGGCGCCACTGGCGCCTTTTACGGCGCCTGCTCGGCGCTGCTCGACCCGGGCGACGAGGTCATCCTGTTCGAGCCTTTTTACGGGTATCACGCAGATACGCTGCTGGCGCTCGAGGCCGTGCCGAAAACCGTCACGCTGAAGCCGCCCAGCTGGAGCTTCGAAAGCACGGACCTCGACGCCGCGGTCAGCCCGCGAACCCGCGCCATCGTGGTGAATACTCCGGCCAATCCCTCGGGCAAGGTGTTCGATCGCGAAGAGCTCGAGCGCATCGCGGTTTTCGCCGTCCGCCACAATCTCGCGGTCATCACGGACGAGATTTACGATCACTTCGTGTACGACGCGCGCAGGCACACGAGCCCCGCGTCCCTGCCGGCGCTTCGTGAGCGCACCATCAGCATCGGCGGCTTCAGTAAGACTTTTTCGATCACCGGCTGGCGCGTGGGCTTC
The DNA here is from genome assembly GCA_035318565.1 of Polyangiaceae bacterium. Lineage (GTDB taxonomy): Bacteria > Myxococcota_A > Polyangia > Polyangiales > Polyangiaceae > DATDJP01. Next base: position 809 of record DATHEN010000567.1, on the reverse strand, counting down.
AGCGCATGTGCCAGTGACGACCTGGCGCGTATCCTCGGCCACCTCAACGATCTCGCGTACGTGTGCGCGCCGGCGCCGCTGCAGATGGGCGTCGCGCGCGGCCTCGAGCTGATGGGTCCGGAGTTCTACGAGCTCATCCGCAGCGAGTACACGCTCAAGCGCGACAAGCTGTGTGAAGCATTGAGCCGCGCTCGCCTCGAGCCTTACGTGCCGCAGGGTTCGTACTACATTCTGGCAGACGCAGCGCTTCTGCCAGGGACCACCAGCAAAGAGCGCGCCCTGGCGCTCCTGGAACGCCTGGGGATCGCCAGCGTGCCGGGCTCGGCTTTCTACCTGGGCTCTTCGGGCGACACGCTTTTGCGCTTCTGTTTCGCGAAGACCGATGCCGAGCTCGACGAAGCGTGTCGCCGCCTCGAACGCCTCGCGTGAGCGCACGGAGGACTGGGCCAATGCAATTGAAACTCGACGAATCCCACGAACTGTACCGGCAGAACTGTCTGCGCTTCGCGCGCGAGAAGATCGCACCGTTTGCGCACGAATGGGAGGAAGCCGGTCTCTTTCCTCGCGAGCTCTATCAGCAAGCCGCCGCAGCGGGCATCCTGGGAGTGAGCTTGCCCGAGGGGCTCGGCGGCGCCGGCGGCGACATGCTGCACGCGCTGGTCACGATCGAAGCGCTACTGACGGGAGGCAGCACGGGCGTGGTGTCCGGCCTGGGCTCCCTGGGCATCGCGCTGCCGCCCGTGTTGAACTTGGGCAGCACCGAGCAGAAACGACGCTTCGTGCCGCCCGTGATCACCGGCGAGAAGATC
>DATHEN010000566.1:0-4081 GCA_035318565.1 Polyangiaceae bacterium | reverse complement strand
GATCAAGGTGCTCTCGTACGTCGTTCACCAGGCGACGCCCGACCAGCGCTGGGTGATTCTCGTCGAGGGCACGATGGAGGCGCTGAACGTGCCGACGTTCGGGCTGCTGTTCATGGTGCTCGCGTGCCTTCTGCTGGCGGTGGGCTACCGCCGCTTTCCGACACCGAACCCGAGCTCGCGCGCGGTCTGACGAAAGCGAAGGTGTGTCGAAACGTCCGGCGCGCTCGTCACGGCGGCCGGACGTGCGGAGGCGCAATCGCGCTCGTGAGCGGGAAGGGCAGCGGCTACTACGGCTGCCTGAATGCCTCGCGGCGCTCCTGCGAGAACAAGGTGCTCATCTCGCGCAAGCGCCCGTCACGCTGCTTGCAGCTCGGCAGCGTTAGGGCGTCCCGAGAGCTCGATACGCGTGATGTAGTGGGTTTCACCGCACGCGTTCGAATACAGATTGACGCTCCTACCGTTGAGCAGCGCCGCCTGAGCGATGCCTGGTCGTGATCGGAGGTTTCTGCGACAGACACGGATGAAACAGGCGTGAATAGGGTGCCTGTGCTGTTTTTTCTAAGCGACCACGGGAGTGCGGTTCAAAATGAGCGCGGAGCAATACCGGAGACCGCGCGCATTTACCCGTTGGGACATCGAACGTCCCCGTCGGCGGCGGGGCAGGATAGGTCTTCACGATCACGGACCGGCGAGCACCACGTCCGAGATTTTCCAGTAGCCGCGTAGCGCCTCGAGCTTGCCGGCCCCGTTCACACGATAGGTGAACACCCCTCGCACGGTGGCCTCGTAGCCGTTGGGCAAAGTGGTGCGGAGCGTGAGCAAGTGCGCCGACTCGCTCCCAGCGACGAACGACTCGTGCGTCTCCACGCGCACGGTGCTGGGCGCAATGAACTGATCCCAGAAGTCACCCACCGCCTTCAAGCCGCGCACGCCCTGCCCGCTCGGGTTGGTCGGCGCTACGCCGATTGGGTCCTCGATACACACGTCGTCAGCCATGAGCGACAACCAGCCCTCACGGTCCTTGGCTTGCACGCAGCGCCACGACCGCCTGGCGGTCACGAGTGCGGGAGGATCAACGCCTGGCACAGTTCGGCTTCCTTCGTTCGAGTTGACGCGCCGCGGTCTTGCGGCCGGGCACGGCCTCGAGTAGAACATGTTCTACTAACCCGCGCGAGAGAGCATGCGATTTTCCTACACTGAGGCGATGTGCGATCCGGCCTTCTATGCGCCGCTGGCGCAGGCCGCGGAAGAGGCCGGCTATGACACATTCCTGGTGCCCGACAGCGTTTGCTACCCGCAGGCCTCGGACACCAAGTATCCGTACACCGAGAGCGGAGAGCGCCAGTTTCTCGAGAACAAGCCGTTCCTCGACCCCTTCACGCTGATTCCCGCACTCGGAGCGGTCACCAAGCGCCTGCGCTTCGCCACCTTCGTGCTGAAGCTTCCGATCCGATCGCCGGTCCTGGTAGCCAAGAGCGTCACGTCGATCGCGGTGCTCACGGGCGAGCGGCTGAGCCTGGGCGTCGGCACGAGTCCCTGGCCGGAGGATTTTCGCGTCACGTTCCAGGACTGGGAAACGCGCGGCAAGCGCATGGACGAGATGATCGAGATCATCCGCGGTCTCATGACCGGTGATTTCTACGAGTTCCACGGTAAGTACTATGATCTGCCCTCGATCAAGCTCTGTCCGGTGCCTGCGCGTCCGATCCCTATCTTGATCGGCGGCCATTCGGATGCGGCGCTGCGGCGGGCCGCACGCCACGGAGACGGCTGGATGTTCGCTAGCGGCAGCATGGAAGACCTCGCCCGCTGCGTCGAGCGCTTGAAGCTCTTTCGCAAGGAGTACGGTCGCGAATCAGCGCCGTTCGAGATCCACGCGAGCTCGCTGCAGGCTTATCAGCTCGACGGTGTGCGTCAGCTCGAAGAGCTGGGCGTCACCGATCTCGTCATCGGCTTTCGCAATCCCTACACGCGGTCTCAGGACAAGCAGCCGCTCGTGGAAAAGATCGAGCTCTTGCAGAATTACGCGGCGAACATCATCAGCAAGTACTGACGCACTCTCGGCTCTCTCTGGTCGTAGCGATCCCATCGAATCGAACCCCGGGAGTACGCGGCACGCCTTTCATCAACGACTTGAGCGAAATCTTGCGAGCGCTGACGACTCGCCATGGCTTTCCGCAAGCGCACCCCTGAGTCAACATCTCTACGCGCGCCGAGCACTTGCTCGGCCGAGCATCCCGCCCGACCGAGCAACGTTTGGGTCAGTCTCAGAGCTCGCAGTTCGATTCTGTCTCGGCAGTACAGGTGTCAGCGCCGGCTTGGCCGTCGACCGAGTCGTTGCCGTCGTTGCCGAGCAACACGTCATCGCCGCCGCCGCCAATGAGTGTGTCGTTACCGGCGCCGCCGTCGAGCCAGTCCAAAGCCGCGCCGGTGGCGATTGTGTCGTTTCCGCTACCGCCATTCACCAAGGTCAGACGCGGAGTGGTACTCCAGAACCCATCGTCAAGGGCCCCGAGGTTGACATATATCTTAGCGGCCGAGGGCACATTGCAGCGCACGACGTGATGATTGCTAGCGGTGGGAAACCAACAGCCGCTGCCCGGCTCCAGGAGGTGAACGGAGTTATCGTTGATCTCCAGTGTAAGGTTGACCGGTTCGGCGACGCCGATCAGGTTCGCCTGATTGTTTCCAGCGTTGATTTTGAGGTTGCCTTGGCTGTCTACGTATACCCAGGTAGTTGGCGGAGGGGTCGGCGTGCACAATGGGTTGGTACTCCCCGGGAAGCAGATAGGGGGGTTACAGATAGGCGGTGGGGGGCCACAACCTGAACAACAAGGCGCTTTCGGCGTTGCACCCGGTGCTTCCGGCAACACGTTCGGTTGGCCCTCGTCCTGCGCTTCCGCTCCGCAGCCTGCGATGAACGCGCTTCCAAGCACCACAGTGAGCGGTACGATTCCAATAATGCGACTCAGTTTATTCATGTCAAACATCTCCTTTTATTCCCGCCCGTCAGCGCGGCCACCCATCCCCATTCCCGCGTTTTCATGCAACCCACCTATCCGCGTTCCCTCGCGTCATTCTGGCATCCCTGCATGTCATGTTGGAAAAGGACCTAAAGCCGCGCTAACGCCTTGCGAGCCGCACGGGGTCTCGAGCACGCACCCGCGAAATCGAACCGTGGGCTCCAAATGGGAGACGTACCTAACGCAGCGATGTGAACAAAAATTCGTCGTTGACCCGTCGTGCGCCCGAATGGCGCATTCCGCGCACCAGGCCAATCGAGAGTCGCCGGCGTCTCTCTGGAGCCACCTTCGAGACTTGAACTCGAGCTCAGCGCGTTGTAGCCGGGGGCGCTCTGGACATCGGGCTCGGAGTACTCAGATGCTCAGGATGACGACGCGGCTCGAAGGGCTCAGCGAATCTACTGGCTCCTGGTGCTGCTCAATACGCTGGCCGCGTCGCCGATTTAGGGCATCAACACGCTGCTGTTGCTGGATGTCGGTCTGAGCAACACCGAAGCGTTTGCCGTCAACGCTCTCTTCACGGCGGGGGATGATGATTTTCTAGGTACCGACCGGCGTGATCGGCCTGCGATTCCACGCAACCTGGTGGGAAAAGCGCGCAGCCCATTTCCCGGCACGCACAGAGATTGGGCGGTTGCAGCCTCGTTGATGTAGGCGGCGCCGGGGTTCGAATCGCAATACGTCGGTCCTACGCGGAACGGATCACCGGCTCCAGCCGTTCCCCCGAGCGCCCCCCGCGCCACCCGGCGAGGCGAACCACAAGCCATGACTAACGCAGCGAAGCCCAGTAAAGTCCCGCATCGTGCGCGCGAGCTTGAAGTGCGCCGACAGCTCCTGGCAACACCGGCGCGAGCGCGCAGCGAGCGTCACTCGCGACCGTCACCCGTGACGGACACCGTTACCCACTGCTCGGTGGAGAACACCTCGGTGCGCCGGTACGAGAATTTCAAGATTTCGTCGTAGGACCCGAGCGCCGTCGGAGCAAACGTCACGTCTACCGTGCACGCCGCGCCGGGAGCCATGATGGCCCATTCCGTACACGTGGTGCCAGAGATCGA
>DATHEN010000565.1:0-2492 GCA_035318565.1 Polyangiaceae bacterium | reverse complement strand
CCGGCCGAAACGAGCCGGATACTCGATGTACTTCCAAGATTTAATTCTCACTCTGCAGCGCTTTTGGGCGGAACGCGGTTGCGCCATCGTTCAGCCGTACAATTCGGAGGTCGGGGCCGGCACCTACAATCCCGCCACGTTCCTGCGCTCGCTCGGTCCCGAACCGTGGAACGTCGCGTACGTGGAACCTTCGCGCCGCCCCACGGACGGGCGCTACGGAGAGAACCCGAATCGGCTCCAGCAATTTGCTCAGTTTCAGGTCATCCTGAAGCCGAACCCGCCGGATATTCAAGATCAGTACCTCGAATCCCTCGCGGCGCTCGGTACCGACCCGCTCGAGCACGACGTGCGTTTCATCGAGGACGACTGGGAGAGCCCTACTTTGGGCGCCTGGGGCCTCGGTTGGCAAGTTTGGCTCGACGGTCTGGAGATCAGCCAATTTACGTACTTCCAGCAGGTCGGCGGTTTCGACTGCAGGCCGGTCAGCGGCGAGCTCACGTACGGCCTCGAGCGCATCGCCATGTACCTTCAGGACGTCGATAACGTGTACGACCTGAAGTACAGCTCGAGCATTCGCTACGGGGAGATCTACAAGCGCGCGGAGTGGGAGTGGTCCACGTACAACTTCGAAGAGGCGGACAAGCAAGCCCATTTCGAGGCGTTCGATCGAGCGGAGAAGGAAGCCAAGCGCCTGCTCGAGCGCGACGAGAATCCGCTCCAGTGTCTGGTGTTGCCCGCCTATGACTTCGTGGTGAAGGCGGCTCACGCATTCAACGTGCTCGATGCGCGCGGAGCCATCGGCGTGACGGAGCGGCAGCGCTACATCCTACGTGTTCGCACGCTGGCGCGCGCCGTGGCCCAGAGCTGGATGGCGCAGCGGGAGGCGCTCGGCTTTCCGCTGCTCAGGACCGCGCAGCCCGAATCGAGCGCTGCGCCCGCGTCCAGCACTGCCCGCGTCGCGTAAGGCGATTTTAAGGGCAACTCGGCCGCTCGGGGGCCGACCGATGCGCTACCCGGAGGAGCGAACCGGCGAACGGTTCGCCATTGGACCGGGGCGGAGTCCCTCATGCTGAGCACTGTATCGCTGCAACCCGTTCACATCAGCCCGAACACGGATTACTCGGCAAGCGCGCAGGAACAACCGGTCGAAGCGCCCGCCGGCGCGAACGCACATGTTCCGGGCGAAACGCCGGCCACCCCGCCGCTGCCCCCGTGGCTCGAGCCTAGCAATTTCGATTTTCTGCGCAGGGTCGCGCAGGCGCTCTCCGATCGCCGGGACGGTTGAGCTGCTTCAAGAAGCGCGAGCGAGCACCACGCCGCTGCTTGCACTCGGAGCCGCAGCGTCGTCGCTGCCGATGCGCACGCACAGCTCGATGCCGGGATGCGCACTGTCGTCGAGAGCCGCTGCCAGGCCCATCAAGGCGTGCACGGCGCTCCGTTCGTTGCAGTCATCCAGGGATAGTACGAGCCGTCCAGAGTACCCAGAGGCGAGACGCGCGAGCAGGCCTCGCGCCAAGACCGAGCGGGTGGCAGAGGCTTGAGGGTCCGTGCGACCGTTCGCCACCAGCACGATCGAGTCGAAGCTCCAAGACATGCTCTCGAGTCGCGCGATGCGAGACGCTACTTGCGTGACGAGTGAACCGGGCGGACCTTCGTAGTGCTGCGCTACCACGGCCATGTCACCCTGCGAGTCGGGGCTAAGCCAGCGCGGCCAGTTGGCGCCGAATTCGATGACGACCAGCGTTGCGCGCCGCGAGTGCCTGGGGTGCATGAAACCTTCCTTCAGGATGGTTTCGGCATAGAGCGCCCCACGCAGCCGGGCCAAGAAAACGTCAGCTCCGGGGCTTGAGCCAAACGAGCGTCGCTCCCCAGCCGCCGCGATGGCCGGGTGCGTCCCCAAAAGCCTGAACGCGGGCGTCGCGCGTGAGCACCGCGCGGATACGCGCGCGCTGCACGCCCTTGCCGCGGCCGTGAATCACGCGTACCTCGCGGAACCCCTTTTCCCAAGCTGCCTCCAGGTACGAATCCACGACGTCTTCAATCTCACGCGGATCGAACGTGTGCAGATCGATCGAGTCCTCGATCGGCATCACCACCACGGGTTCTGCGCTCGTGTCGCCGGGTACAGCGGCGTCGGGATCGTCTTCTACTCGTGCCAAGACTGCCCGAGTCTAGTACGTCGGCCCGGAATTCCATTCCGGGTCGTCGTACGTCAGGAACAGGAAAATGACCAATGGGCCGCGGTACTAGCCCAGCGCTTCAGCCGGTGCTTTTCTTGGCCCGGCTGCGCTTGGCGGCGGCGGGCTCGGCCTTCTTGGGCGGCTTCGGAGAGGCCTTCTCTTTGGTGGCGCTGATGCTCTTCTTCAGCGCCTCGAACAAGTCGATGATCTGAGCCTTCGGCTCTTCGGGAGCCAGCGTGATCTCCTGGCCCGCGACCTTCTGATCTACGGCAGCCTGGACACGATCGCGGTAACTGTCGCTGTACTGCTCGG